>CAZWPF010000041.1:0-25288 GCA_964636205.1 uncultured Chitinophagaceae bacterium
TAAGCACATGAGAAAAAATTGGCTGCTATTAATTCTGGCAACATTCCTTGTTACGATTCAGTTTGATGCTAATGCTCAGCAGCAAAACAAAGAGAAATACAGGAATAAGGCAAATGATCCTGTGGCGAAGCTGCCTTATTATAAGAAACTTCGTTGGGCGGACGGACTCTTCCGTGCCGGTAGCTATTTCAACGCAATTGAATATTATCATCAATTGCTGGCTGAGCAGGAACGTAATCCTTATTTGATGTATCAATTAGCTGAATGTTACTGGTACACTAGAGACTACGTACCGGCAGCGAAATATTACGGTGATGTGTACGCGGCGGCTCCCAGAATTTATCCTGAAGCTATCTACAAACAAGGGTTGATGGTGAAAATGCAGGGTGAGTACGTGGATGCGATCGCTATTTTCCAGAAATTCATCGATGACAATCCGAAGTCGTTCAAAACTCTGAAGAAGAAAGCACAAAGAGAGATCGATGGTTGCCATATGGCTATGAAATCAATCCAGGATCCAATGCCTGTGAATGTTGTCAATGCCGGGCCAAACGTCAATAGCGCTTATACAGAATCTGCGCCTTTCCCAATGGGCGACACCGCGCTTTTGTTCTCGAGCATGGTTCAAAACAGTGTGATTGAAGTGGATAAGAGAAATCGCTCTGAATATGTATCAAGATTTTTGGTTTCTCAAAAATTCAAACGCGTAGAGCAAGTTGACTCTTTCCAATGGGCTTTGCCATTCCTGGATGGTAAATTCAACAATCCTAAAGCTCACGTTGGTAATGGTGCATTTAGCCCGGGCGGTGATAGATTCTATTTCACTCGTTGTCAGGACGAAGATTCTATGCAGGTGAAATGTAAGATCTATGTATCGAAATTTGAAGGGTCTAAATGGTCAGATCCTAAACCATTGGGTGATGATATCAACGGCGAAGGTTCAAGTACTCATCCTTTCGTAGCTAAGGTTGGTAAATCAGAGGTACTGTTCTTCGCTTCTAATCGTAAAATGCAAAGCCGCGGTGGATACGATATCTGGTATTCGATAATCGACCCCCGTTCCGGTTCTTATCGCCGCCCTCAAAATGCCGGTAAAACCGTAAACACTGATGGTGATGAGATAACTCCTTATTATGATAGCCGCGAGAACAAGCTTTACTTCGCTTCTAACGGCTGGGTGACTATGGGTGGTTTCGATATCTTCTCTGCTGAAGGTGGTCCATCAAGATATTCCAATCTGACAAACTTGGGTTATCCTATTAATACTTCTGCAGACGAATTGTATTATATCAATGACCCTGTGGGTAAACCCGATGCTTATGTAGTATCTAATCGTATTGGATCTATCGCGTTGAAGAATCCTACATGTTGCGATGATATATGGAGAGTGCAATACGAGCCCAGATTGGTGGTGATTGGTAAAGTAATTAACAGAGAAACCGGAAGTAAGATCGAGGACGTGGTAGTGAAGATGGTAGATGAGACCGGTTCCGAAAAGCTTTATAACAGTGCAGATGGTGATTTCTTGTTCAATATGGCTCGCGGTCACGCATATGTATTTACCGCTGATAAAAGTCGCTTTAGTACTACTCGGGCTGCAGTAAATACTATGGATGTGAAGCGTACAAATCCTGACGATACTGTTTCACTGACTATCTACATGGACACAATCGGATTGGATCGTTCTTTCCGTGTAAGCAATATCTTCTACGATTTCGACAAAGCAACACTGCGTCCTGAATCGTTCGCGTCTCTCGATAGCTTGGTTAACTTCCTGAATGATAACCCTGCATTGAGCGTAGAGATTTACTCTTTCACCGATGGAAAAGGTTCAGAAGATTATAACCTCGACTTGTCTCAACGTCGTGCTCAATCAGTTCTGAGCTATCTCGAACAAGCAGGTGTGCCTTCAGATAGAATGTCTGCTAAGGGATTGGGTAAAGCACATCCTGTTGCTCCAAACCAAGTTAACGGTAAAGACAACCCCGCGGGAAGACAAGCTAACAGACGTACAGAGCTGAGAATTATCGCAGAAGATCCGACACGTCATATTATCTTCAATAGTGCCGCAATCGGTACCTTGGGTGAACAACAGCGCAACCTGTCGATCGATACAGATAAATACAACTACGAAGCAGATGACACGGATACTGAATCCGGTTACGGAAATCCCGGCAGTCGCGTTAATCAATAAGTAAACTTCCTTAAATTTAAATGGGCAATTCAAGATGAATTGCCCATTTTTTTATTAGCTTTAATCTTTATTAACATGCGGTAAATCAATCTATTAGGAATTAACAATCCCGTTTACCGGAATATGCCTAACTTTGCCCCCTCTTTATAATGGAATATTACAAATTTTCTTTCCCGGTTGAGAACAGCACTCAAAGGGAACTATTGCTCGCCAGGCTGGTTAATTTTGACTTTGATGGATACGAGGAGGATGACTCAGGACTATTTGCCTATTCATCCGAAAATAAAATTGCAGAAGCACAAGAACTCGCTGATGAATTTGGACTGGGTGAGGTGAGTACTGAGTTGATCCCCGCAAAAAATTGGAATGAGCAATGGGAGTCGGATTTTGCTCCTGTGGTTGTGGGGTCTTTTTGCACCATAAGGGCCGGTTTTCATAAAATCGATATCGCAACCCAACACGAGATTGTAATCACCCCGAAAATGTCTTTCGGAACCGGACACCACGATACTACCAGACTGATGATTATGCAGATGGAGAAATGTGATTTTACCGGAACCAATGTGCTGGATTACGGTTCCGGAACCGGAGTGTTGGCAATATTGGCAGCAAAACTGGGGGCTGGTACGATTCATGCAGTAGATGTGGACGAGTGGGCAGTGGAGAACTCAAAAGAAAATGTAGTTGCTAACGATTGTCACACAATAGATATTTTTCAAGGTACCATTGAAGCAGTTCCGGAACTGGAATATGACTGGATCCTGGCGAATATTAATCGACATATCCTAATTGAATCCATGACGGATTTGTATCGAAAGACTGCCCCGGGGGGAAAGGTATTGATGAGTGGGATTTTGAGGGAGGACAGCGATATTATACAAGAAACAGCAACGAAGGCGGGCTTCATTTTGAGCGATCAAAATGTTTCGAACAACTGGCTTTTGTTGGAATTTGAAAAGAAATTTTAATAGCATAGAGGAGATAAAGTTTTTGTTTTGAAAAGCTTATATTTGTTCTACCCAATCGAAATTTGAATATGTTTATAGCAACATTGATAGTACTGGCTTATCTACTCGGGTCTATCCCAACAGCTGTATGGATTAGTAAATCTGTATATGGTACAGATATCCGCGAACATGGAAGCGGAAATGCCGGTGCTACCAATATGTTTAGAGTACTCGGTTCTAAAGCCGGCTCCGTAGTGATGATTGGCGATATGCTGAAAGGTTTTATCGCGGTGAAGTTGTCTCTTTTAACTTCTTTCGCTTGGGATAGTGAGCAAATCACCAATTTGCAGGTAGTGCTCGGATTGGCCGCAGTATTAGGGCATATTTTCCCTATTTGGGCTGATTTCAGAGGTGGTAAGGGTATCGCTACATTATTTGGAATGATCTTGGGAATTCAGCCTTTAGTGGCAGTGAGCCTGGTGGCTGTGTTTCTTCTGATGTTGTTTCTCACTCGTTACGTCTCACTGAGTTCGATTTCTGCTAGTATCGCATTTCCATTGTTGATTCTGTTTATTTTCAGGATGCCCGAACTCAGTTATCGTGTGTTTGCAATTGCCACCGCCTGTTTGGTAGTATTAACGCACTATAAGAATATCGGGCGTTTACTCCATGGTAATGAGAATAAGGTTCCCTTATTTCGTAAACGCTCACGTTTCCGTAGGTTTAGGGATTAAATAGAATCCCTTGCGCGTTCCATTTTACAAAAGACTGTTGAGTTATCTAATGCCTGTCAGGGTAAAGCTGCTGAAGGGTAGCATTAATCCTGAACTAGAGCTATGCCTTTATAATAATCGCTGGCAGCTGGCAACACGGAATGCTTTATATTCCGATGGTCATAAATACCGACCGATGGTTATGGCCTTTGACGCATTGTCGGAATGGCTGCCGGGAGTGAAAAGTCTTATGCTGCTGGGTACCGGTTTAGCTAGCGCCATTCACGTGTTAGACCGTCGCGGTTTAGTCATTGATTCAGCTGTATTGGTTGATGTGGATCCCCATATCCTTCAATTGGCAGAGATGTTGATACCAACAGGTGCTGTGTCGAACAAAGCGTTTGTCTGCGCCGATGTACGTGAGTATATATTGGCAGATGATCCACCCCATTCCGATTTGCTGATAGTGGATGTTTTTATCGGACGCTCTGTTCCTGATGGAATCTGTACCACCGATTTCCTCAGCAAATGCAAGGAGAAAATAAATCCGGGGGGACGGTTTGTAATGAATTACATGGTCTCCAAACCCGAATCTTGGTGGGCATTTCGAAAGGATATAGAAAAAGTATTTCCCGATAATCAGATATTGGAATTCGGACTTAATAAATTGATCATCGGGAAAGTGTCAGATTAAATCCCATACAAGGAACAAAGAAATTCCATCGTATCGATACCATCAGCATAGTCGAATAATCCGGGCTGCTGCGATGTGCCAAATGGTATCAACCCTTCACCCACAATACATTGAATATCGTCATTGCTCCGAAGAGAGTTAATCAATTGATTTCTGTCCTCGTAATAGCGATAATACAGCACGCTTACAGGTGAAAACGGCAATTCATTTTCGATCATAAGCAAGCTGTCGTTGGTTAAATACGGTATTCTATTGAGCAAATAGAGTGCTAAATGATAGTCGTAATTGTTTTTGTACTTGTAATGATCCATTAAATGACTGTACTCCTTAAATGTTTCCAGTAGAGGGCCAAAATCATAACCTCGCGGAACACATAGCTGAGTGACATTGCGACAACCTAAGCCAAAAAACTGAAACACATCTTTTGCCAGTTCGCGCAAATTATCCTCCTTACCATTAAGCACGGCTACTGAAGTGCGATTTTTACGAATGATGTGCGGGTATTTACCGAAGTACTGACTGAAATAGCGGGCTGAATTATTACTCCCGGTGGCAATATAGGCATCGCAACCCTTGAGCATATCTCTGAACTCAATATAATTGGCGACTTCGGGCTCCCAGGACACTAATTTCATTACTAAGTGAGGTAGCAGAACTTTGTCCTTGGATGAGAGACGAATCACCAAATGATGACCGCTGATAAAGCCGCAAAGCAGATCGTGGAAGCCTACCATTGGGATATTGCCGGCCATGGTAATGCCGACTGATTTAGAAGACTCTTGATCTGGAAGGGAATAGGCTGCAATCCATTGATTCAAAAGTGATCGATCGAGAAAAGCTATCACCAGGTTCGATGAAGCCAGTTGGATACTCTCGGTTGTAAACCAGGGATTACTCGATATAGCCAGATCGCAAATTTCCATCCATTCTTCGGAATTCGACTTGATATAGTCACCCAGACGGGCCATTAGTGCTATCCTATTCTCGATACTCAACATGTGTTCAAGGTTTTCTGTCTGCGAAATTGTAACTTTGCGCTGACATAAACTAAAATCAATACCCAATTATGGCAATCAAGATAACAGACGAGTGCATTAATTGTGGGGCGTGCGAGCCTGAATGTCCGAATAATGCCATTTATGAAGGAGGTGTGGAATGGGCAATAACAGATGGTACTAATGTAAAGGGTGATTATACATTGATGAATGGTTCAGTGACTGATGCTGATTTGCGCCATTCACCAATAGCTGTTGATATCTACTATATTGTTCCGGATAAGTGTACTGAATGTCAAGGTTTTCACGAAGAACCTCAGTGCGCAGCTGTATGTCCTGTAGACTGTTGTGTTCCTGATGAAATGTATCAGGAGACAGTTGATGAACTATTGCAGAAGAAGGAGAAACTGCATTTATAAATCTCGCTGATTCCACAGGCCGGAACTATTTTTAACGGGAAGCGAAAAAATAGTTCCGGAATATTTTTTTACCTATCGATTGGTTGCCATGGCATTGTCAGAAAATAAAGCGTCAATTCTGCTTGTTGAGGATGAGGAGAGCATGCGCGCCACGCTCCAACTCAATCTTCAATTGGAGGGTTATCTGGTGACAACAGCAGATAATGGTCCAGACGTCCTGCGATTGGTAAAAAACGAATACTTTGATCTGATCATTCTGGATATAATGTTGCCGGGAATGGATGGGTTGATGGTTTGTGAGGCTATTCGTACCCAGAATAATGATGTACCTATTTTGTTCTTATCAGCTAGAAATACGGGTGCAGATCGGGTAGAAGGATTGAAAAAAGGGGGTGATGATTATCTCACCAAACCTTTCAACCTGGAGGAGTTGTTGCTGAGAGTGGAAAAATTAATAGTCAAGAATAAGCGAATCCATGCGCCTGAAGTGGTGCAAGACGTTTATCATTTTGGCAAGTGCAAGATCGATTTTGCTGCCCATGAGTGTATTGATGTACATGGCAATCGGCAGGAACTCAGCAAAAAGGAAACTGCACTGCTGAAATTATTAATCAGTCATAAAAATGAGGTGGTTTCTCGTGATCATATCCTCCAGGTAGTTTGGGGATATAATGTGTACCCAACCACCCGTACAATAGATAACTTCATTCTTAATTTTCGAAAGTATTTCGAGACGGATACCAAACACCCTCGTCACTTTCATTCTGTCCGAGGAGTAGGTTATAAGTTTACGGTCTGATTACTTTAGAGCGAAAAACAGGTTCCATACTATTTAACTACAATTTCCACTACTGCTTTCTCCCCAAAATACTCATTGATACGCTCGATCAATTGCTGCTTACTAAACATCAATTCTTGTTTCAGCGCAGGCACATCAGTATAAACAGTGAGAATCTGATTCTTTAGATACACATTACGGGTATAGCGAGCGATAGTTTTGCCTACGATCGTTTCCCAATCATTTCTCAATCTCAGTTCCAGCGCTTTAGGCTTCCATCCTGATTTTTCGAACAATAAATTTAGTGCTTCCCCAATACTATACGAACCCATTTCGATGCAGATTACTCGATATACAAAATTAGTTTTTTACCCAGTCCTTCCTCAAATATTCTAAACAAACCCGAAATCTGAATATCGGTTTTCCCGTTTTCAATTCTGGAAATATATGCCTTTTGGGTGCCTATTTTTTGCGCAAGTTCCTCTTGCGTAATACCTGCCGCCTTGCGGGCCTCCCGCAAGAGTTCTCCGATCAGATGCAGCTGTGCTTGTTTTTCAAACTGTCTGCGTTCAGGACTCCCTTCTTTGTAATGTATATCCAGTAGGTCTTCGAAAGTTTTCATAACCGGTATTCGTGATAAAGTTACATCAATTGAATGACTGCTTCATAAAGGGTGTTAATCCTTGCTTTTAACCCGCCGATTCCCCTTATTTCCTTTTATATTTGCTTGAATAAACAGGCTAAAATCATGGATTTGGATTTTAATAAGAATGAGGATGCCATGTCAATGGCTGTGGGGCAGTTGCGTCAGAGACATGCACAGGTAGCACTGGGTGGAGGCAAGAGGGCAATCGCTAAAGCTAAGGAGAAGGGAAAGATGACGCCCAGAGAGCGAGTAGCTTATTTGATTGACAAAGGGACAGATTTCGTAGAGATCGGTTCATTTGCCGGCTGGGAAATGTATGAAGAATATGGTGGTTGTCCGGCAGGTGGTACCGTGGGCGGAGTTGGTTATGTGGCTGGTCGTCAATGCATGATTATAGCCAATGACAATACAGTAAAAGCAGGAGCCTGGTTCCCTATATCCGGTAAAAAGAACCTGCGTTTACAAGAGATTGCAATGGAGAATCGATTGCCGGTAATATACATAGTGGATAGTGCGGGTGTTTTCCTTCCCATGCAGGATGAAATTTTTCCGGATAAGGAGCACTTCGGTCGGATCTTTAGGAATAATGCGGTTATGAGCGCTATGGGAATTACGCAAATCGCAGCCGTGATGGGTTCTTGCGTGGCTGGTGGTGCCTATTTGCCGATCATGAGCGACGAAACTCTAATGGTAGAAGGGAATGGTTCTATCTTTTTGGCCGGACCCTACCTTGTAAAAGCTGCCATAGGTGAGGATGTGGATATTCAAACTCTGGGAGGAGCAAAGACACATACAGAGATCAGCGGTATAGCAGATTACAAGTTCGAGACTGAACAAGAGTGTTTGGATCAGGTGCGTAAGATCATGGAAAAAATAGGCGAGCAGCCGGTTGCCGGTTTTGATAGGATTAAGTCGGTAGATCCGAAGCGTGATGTCAGGGATTTGTATGGGTTGGTTTCTATTGACAATAGTAAACCTTACGATGTGGTAGACCTGATCGATTGTATTGTAGACCAGGGTTCCTTCGATCAGTTTAAGAAAGATTATGGAAAGACCATTGTATGTGGCTACGGCAGGATAGATGGATGGGCAGTGGGTATCGTGGCTAATCAGCGTAAGATTGTAAAGAGCGGAAAGGGAGAAATGCAAATGGGGGGTGTGATTTATAATGATAGTGCGGATAAAGCCGCTCGTTTTATTCAAAACTGTAATCAAAAAAAGATACCGCTGGTATTTTTACAAGATGTGACTGGCTTTATGGTGGGCAGTCGCTCTGAACATTCGGGAATTATTAAAGACGGAGCCAAGATGGTGAATGCGGTCGCAAATTCAATCGTTCCTAAGGTTACCATCATCGTGGGCAACTCATATGGAGCAGGTAATTACGCAATGTGTGGTAAGGCTTATGATCCTCGATTTATTTACGCATGGCCAAATGCCCGTGTAGCTGTTATGGGCGGTGAACAGGCAGCAAAGACTTTGCTGCAGATTCAGGTCGCATCTTTAAAGTCCAAGGGGGAAACCATCGATCCCGATAAAGAAAAGCAGTTGTTGAAGGAGATTACTGATAAATACAATGCACAAACAAGTGCTTATTATGCGGCTGCCAGATTGTGGGTGGACGAGATAATTGATCCGGCAGATACACGAAAGTTGATATCAGACGCTATACATGCGGCTAACCATGCTCCTCTGGAAAGAGAATGGAAAAGCGGAGTATTTCAGGTTTAATTGGTCTTTACGGATAGAAATCCTCAGAAAGATTTAAAAGCCCTGACGATTTAATTCTGAAGGTTTTTTTTACTGTATTCCCTGAGTTTTTACTGATGATGTAGCCATAATATCCATCGAGAAAACCACGCTTAAATAGAAAGGTTTTTATAAACACCATTTTAGGCATCAGCCAAAGCTTAAAAAGGCTACATTTTTTTCCTCGGGCTACATCATGTTGCGCCCCGATCTCAGAATATTGTTGTATCTTTTTTATATGGTCTGAAATCGAGTTGAAGCTATAATGGAGTATATCTCCCTTTATGAACCCGGCATTTGCACCCTGGTTAAGGATAAATTGTTCATGTACTTTATCTTGAGTTACTCCGGCTTTACTTCTGTGCCAAAGTCGTATCAAACGATCAGGATACCAGCCACCATATCGGATCCACTTTCCGCAATAATTCGTGAGCCGATTACACGCGTAAGCATCATACTGAAAATTCTTTTTCGCCTCTAAGATGCCGGCGATTAACGCCTCCGAAAGTTCTTCATCCGCATCAATGTTTAGTATCCAATCGTATTGAGCGTATGCTATAGCGCGGTTTTTTTGAGGACCATAACCATCAAATTTGTGCTGATACACCTGTGCGCCCATGGAATTGGCTATGGCAACGGTATTATCGGTCGAAAAGCTATCCAGCACAATTACTTCATCGGCAACCTTCATCACAGACCGGAGGCAGCGTTCCAGATTCGCAGCTTCATTCAATGTGATGACGATGGCACTGATCTTGTTCATAAGCGACAGTAGGGGAACGACCGGCAAGATAACTAGGGAATTAAATAAACCGGATTGGTTTTAATAGTATTGCTTTGGTTACCTGCTCTGTCCTTGATATACAAACTATAGGTGACGGTATCCCCATCTTGTCTATCGGGACGGAGAATCATAAAGGCAGCGGATAAATAAAAAGTCACATTTCCTTCCATGCCCTTTTCCGGGATTCTTACCTGATCGGAAAGTGCGGGAAAGAAATAGGTGTAGAGTGTATTGTCTCGCTCATCGGTTAGGAAAATATCATAATTGCCACTGGAGGGGTCATTTCCTAAATCTGCATCCCCGTCTGTAAATCGAAACGATATGAATAGCGTATCTTCGCTGGCACCAGCCTTGATAGTATCAGGATTGGAACCCTTAAATTCAATATAAGGAACTGGGGAAAAGCTTTGTTCCTTGCGACAGGACAAGTTAATAAAACAGCTTATTGCTATAAAAAGAATTGCCAGTTTTGCGTTCATGTGAATCAAAGTTAAAGAAAAGTGACGGATCCAAACGCTTTCATCAGTCCGGGATATATCAATAGTATCACAGCCGATAATTTTACAGATCGGGCGCTTGATTTATTCCGCTTGCAATACGATGCAAACAGCATTTACAGAAGCTATGTGGATGCCTTAGGTCGTTCTCCGGATGGGGTCCGGGCATTGCATGAGATTCCCTTTCTTCCTGTAAGCTTTTTTAAAACCCATCAGGTGAAAACGGGTACATGGGATCAGCCGGCTATTGTTTTTGAGAGCAGTGGCACGACTGGTGAGATACCGGCAAGGCACGCGGTGTGGGATATTCAACTTTACCATGAGTCTTTATTGCAGGGGTTTCAGAAATTTTACGGGCGCCCTTCCGAATATGTAATTCTGGCTTTGTTGCCTTCGTATTTGGAGCGGGGAAACTCTTCGTTGGTCCATATGGCTCAGACGTTGATGGAGTATGGGGGATTTGAAGAATCAGGCTTTTATCTGGATGATTGGCAACGATTGGCAGAAACGTTGGCCGGATTGGAGTCAGCAGGGAGAAAGACGTTGCTTTTGGGTGTAACGTTTGCGCTGATTGATTTTGCGGAGGCTTATCCGATGTCTTTGAAGCATACGATTGTGATGGAGACCGGTGGTATGAAGGGGAGAAAAGAGGAATGGACAAGGGTGCAGGTACACGAATGGCTGCGGTCGCGTTGGCAGCTGCCGCAGATACATTCTGAGTATGGAATGACAGAATTGCTCTCTCAAGCCTATGCAGTAGCTGATGGTAGATTTCGTTGTAGTGATTCCATGCGCGTGATGGTCCGAGAAATGAACGATCCCTTGGATGTGATGGAGCAAGGCAGTGGTGTCATAAATATTATAGATCTGGCCAATGTGCATTCCTGTGCATTTCTGGCTACGGACGATATTGGTAACCTTGCTGCAGACGGGAGTTTTGAGGTTTTGGGTCGATTAGACCATTCCAGTTTAAGAGGTTGTAGTCTGATGGCGATATAATCTTGATAAATTTCGTTTGAAAGTTTGCAAAACCCACCTATCTTTGCAGCCCTAAGTTCTTAAAAAGGATTGCCCAGGTGGCGAAATTGGTAGACGCACTGTGTTCAGGTCGCAGCGCCTGCAAGGGTGTGCTGGTTCGAATCCAGTCCTGGGCACCAAGAACTTATAAAAGGGTTGTAAGGTAAAACTTACAGCCCTTTTTTGTTCTTAGGAAGACTCCTTGGTGTTTTGGAAGGAGATAACCTCAATTGATTCGCAATTCGCCTTCAATTTCCTATAGATTTCAATATGCATATTTTCGGTCGTAAAATTCACTAATTTAGACGGGTAATATTTATAATGTGTGGCGATCGGTTATTGTTTTGATTTCACTGATTTTATTTACTGGTTTCAGCGCGATCGGTCAATCTGTTTTATTTGACACTTTTTACTTAAAGTCGGGCGGTCAGTTTGAGGAATTACAAACCGAGCCTATGCGCTTCCCCGTGGTGAAAACGGGTAATAAGAAAGTAGATTCTTTGATCAATGCAGATATAGTTCTTCGTTTTTTAGATGGTGAATGGAAGGGCGAGCATCCCTCGCAGCAACTTGAAGAATGGGCAGGGGAACAAATCGTATATCTTGATTTTGATGTAACGTATAACCAATGGGGAGTATTGTCTCTGAATATCAGTGCGGAGGGCTGTGGGGCTTATTGTTCCGGTTGGACCAAATACTTTAATTATAAGATCGCAGATGGCCAACGATTGGAAATTGGCGATGTAATTGACGCCACAGGTGAGTTGTTGGAGGTAATAAGGCAGGACTGGTCTAATCAGTTTCTAAAATATAAGGAGGAGCTTAGGGAGGCTCTAAATGATCCGGATGGGGAGGTGGATGAGGAGACCTATCAATTCGTGTTGGAGGAGATTGAGCCATGCTTGCAGGAGCTTCGCCTGGATCGATTTTCGATTTTTCCGGATCGTCTGCTCATCATTGAACATTGTTCCGTGCCTAACTCTATCAAAAACTTAACACCCCTGATTGAGATAAGCTATCCTCTGAAGGATATCAGTAAATATTTAAAAATGCAGTTGTAATTACTCATAACCGGAACTTAAAAGAAGATGCAGCTGTTAGACTATATAGAATTGAACCGGCAAGCCTGGAATGCGAAAACGGAGGTTCATCTCCGATCAGAATTTTATAACCTCGATGGATTTCTTAAGGGAAAGTCTTCCCTAAAGGATATTGAATTGGAGCTATTAGGCGATGTGCAGTCGAAATCTGTATTGCACCTGCAATGTCATTTCGGACAAGATTCGATTTCATTAGGGCGGATGGGCGCCGAAGTAACCGGAGTGGATTTGTCGAACAAAGCCATTGAACAAGCGCGAGAATTAGCGGTGCAAACGAATACTCCTGCCAGATTCATTTGCTGTGATCTTTACGATTTGCCCAATCATTTGGACGAACAATTTGATATTGTATTTACCAGTTATGGCACCATTGGATGGCTGCCCGATCTCGATCGTTGGGCGAGTGTTATCGCACGATATTTAAAGCCCGGCGGCCGGTTAATCTTCGTGGAGTTCCATCCGGTAGTGTGGATGTTTGATGAGGAATTTAATTCGATAGCTTATAATTATTCAAGTAAAGAACCCATTGTCGAGATCGAACAGGGTAGTTATGCGGATAAAGACGCTCCAATTAGCAGTACTCAAGTTTGGTGGAACCACGGACTCGGTGAGGTTATCGGGAGTTTGATACGAAACGGACTGACAATAAGCTTGTTTAAAGAGTTTGATTACTCTCCTTATAACATATTCAGTGGCTCGATAGAAATGGAGTCAGGTAGATATCGGATTGAGAAACTGAGGGATAAAATTCCGCTGGTATATGCGGTTATTGCAGAGCGACCGGCGAATAAATAGATTTGGCATTTCTGATGGTAGATACGAAGTAAAAAATGAAAAACGGCAGCGAGAAAAACCCGCTGCCGTTTTAATTAAGGAAACTGTGTTTTTATTGTTTTTCTATCTTGGTAATATGGCGACGACCATGTTCGTCGATCACTACCAAGGTATATAAACCGGAGCTCACGATAGCGCCATTCAAGCCGGTACCGTTCCAATAGGCAGTCTTTTCGTTGGGTGCTGCTTTCCAAACCAGCCTGCCGGTAATATCCAAGATCTGTATTTCTCGAATGAGGGCAGAACATTGTATGGTAAGGTTACCTGAAGAGAATGGATTGGGGAAAACTTTGAAGGTTCCTTGCGCATCGGCATCAGCGATTGAACCCCATGAACCACCACTGCCACCACCACCACTATTTGGCATGGATGTAAGAACCGTTATGGTGTCACCGGTTTCCAGAGCCAGGAAGGCTGTATAATCGCACAGGAGTCGGTTCCCGATACAGGAATCAATTATCTCGCTTACCTGACCGTAGTTTTTGAGTATTTTGACGTAATTAAATACCCAACCTTTATAAGTATATCGATTGCCTTTAAACGCTTCCATAAGTGGAATCGTAGATTTAACGATGTTCCCATTGCTCAGGTAATCGATCGTTACATCTCCGGATTTTTGCCAGTTGCCATAGTAATAACCGGTTTGAGTAATATAATCGTAGGGCGAATATTTTCCTTGATACGCCAACTCGGACTCGTGGACTACAAATCCATCGATAGGTAAACTAATGTTAAATGAGTTGGTTGTAGGTGCGTTGCGTATGATCGTTTTGAGATGATTAGGTATGTCGAAATCAAAAGATTCTATCCACACGAGGTCGTCTTTAGATTTCGAGTAGGTATTCAGAAACAAACCTCCGGTAGCTTTTGCTAATTTTTTAAAAATCGGAATTTCAGGATTAGCGCCGTTGTTGAGGATTACATTGATCTGATGAGTGAGCGGACCGACTTCCTTTTTAATCTCGTTAATAATAGAATCCGCTTCCCCGTCTGCGGTCCAAAAATTACCCCCTCCCACAATAATCGTCCGTGCATCCGGAGTTTTTTGAGTAAATGACAGTGATTGCTTATACAAATGGGTATAATCATGAATAATACTAACGTAATCCGCGGGCATTTTTTTAATGGTGTTCGCAATTGTAGTGCTATCGGCGGGAAGCCAATCTTTACCCATTTGAATGGTTTCCAGCTTTTCGCGATAGAAAATATTGAAAAAGTCAGTTGGCCTTAATTCTGTACGGAGGGCTGTAGCAAGCATCCTGGTTATTTCTTCCATGGAATAGATCGAGCCGCTGCCACCTTCGATAACAAAGTTAATATGTCTTGGTGGCGCGGATTCGAATGTCTTTTCTGCCGGCACCATCACTTGATATACACCCATTCCCGGTGCGGTCTGATGGACATATAACATGCCTTTCTTTTTGTCGGGTATTGTAAACCGGAGGATCAAGTCATCGTATTGATAATCTTCTGCCGGAATACTCAGATTATATCTTACACCGTTTTGCGAGTTGATATACTTGTTAATAGTGTGGTGCAGGAACGATGGGTTTTTAAAGACGCTGTCGGTTTGAATAGAAAGGTTGAATTCAGCAGGTTGTTCTGATGTTCTGAAGATATTCGCAGGGAGCGGCAGTGATGCATACCCGTCATTCCAATTAAAGGGAACGGAAAAACTGATTTTCACCTTTCTCGGGTAATCAGATTGTATAGGATAAACACTTAGTTTGTATACATTGGGCAACACATTAATCAGTAAGGAAGGGTCGCGTTGCCTTTTGACGATACCTTCATAAGTAGAGATACCTTTGTTTCTTTCCACCACTTCTGCAGAGATGATGTGGAGTTCATCCAACCAAAGCCATGAATCGTAAATATAGCTACCGGGAGGTAATTCGAAAAACAAAACACTTTCCAACATGTAGCCACTCTTATTAAAACTTTTACTTACAGTCAAAGTAAAGGTCAGCTCGATCTTCGCGTAAAGACCTTCCGGAGTCACCTCCATATGTATATCTCTTATATTCCCTTGTCGGGATGGCTCCCTAGAAATCGGATCCTGTATTCTATGGGTGGTATTAGTGAAAACCTGCGCCATAGACGAATGAGCTACCAGGAGAAAAAATATCAGAAATAAGTAACGATGTTTCATATGCGCTATATTTTACTTTAAAGTTAGGGAAAACATAACTGATTTATTATATTTTTTTTGAGGCATAAAAAAAGCCGCTAGTAGTAGCGGCTTTAAAGTTCTAATTGATAACGTATTAAATAGTCATTATTTCTTTTTCCTTGTCTTTGCAGTGTTCATCAACCAATGCAATGAATTTATCTGTCAGTCCTTGAATTCGTGCCTCCGCACTTTTTGCGGTATCTTCACTAAGTCCGTCCTTCTGCAGTTTTTTAATTTGTTCAATGCTTTCTCTGCGAATGCTACGAACGGCTATTTTTGAATTTTCGCCAATGCCGTTAACTTGTTTTACCAGGTCTTTCCGACGCTCTTCGGTCATAGGTGGCAGAAAAAGTCTAATAACTTGGCCGTCGTTTTGCGGGGTCAAACCGATATTAGCAGCCAGAATTGCCCTTTCGATGGGAGCAATCATATTTTTTTCCCAGGGCTGTACTGATAAAGTCCGGGCATCTGTTACAGTAACATTGGCAACCTGACTTATAGGGGTAGGACTGCCGTAGTATTCTACCGCTACACCCTCTAAAATCTGCGGACTTGCCTTGCCGGCTCTCACACGGCTAAGTTCTACTTCAAGATGGCTGATTGCCCTGCGCATCTGCTGATCGCAATCGTTTATAATAGGATCAATTGCCTCACTCATATCCTTATGGGGTTTTGGAAAGTGGCAAAAGTAAAAAATGTTCTTAACACCGACTGCTATTATTTGGAAAAAGGGTGCTTTGCCTTGCGGTGTAATGCGTTTTAAGGGTTCATTTTCTGACGATTACAGAATGTATATTGTAAGTAGTATCCCCCGTATATGTGATGCATGATTCTTGATCTTGCTGATTTTGTCTCGGACAGAGGGAAAACTAACATGTGTTTCAGGTTGAAAACACGTTCTCTGCATTTTTACTTGCCATACTGTCTGATTAATAAGTAATTTAGCCTCTAATATTTAGTAAAAATGCAAGGATCTCTAACCCTGTTATTTGTTATCGTCACTGTTTTGGTCTCTTTGGCGGCTTTCCGAAATGTCGGACTCATCAACAAGCTTATACTTTGGCCGGCGGTGATGAATAAGCCGGCAGAATATCATCGATTGTTGAGCTCCGGTTTCATTCATGCCGATAGCATGCACTTGATTTTCAACATGTTTACCCTGTATTTTATTGGTAGTTATGTGGAGCATTATTTTGCATTAATCGACAATAAATTTGCTTATCTCTTGTTATATCTGGGGGGAATTGTAGTTGCGTCCCTTCCTTCTTTTTTTAAGCATCGTAACAATCATTATTTCCGGTCTTTAGGGGCATCTGGTGGGGTTGCAGCCGTGCTATTCTCCATGGTGTACATTTCTCCCTGGGAGGGGCTTTATATTTTCGGCATTCTGCCTATTCCAAGTATTGTATTTGCAATATTATACCTGATTTACTCAGCGTATATGTCACGCAGAGGCGGCGATCATATTAATCATGATGCGCATTTCTGGGGTGCGGTATTTGGTTTCTGCTTCACCTGGATCGTATCTCCACAACCTGGTCAGCTGTTCTTAAGGCAAATTATGAATCCCTTTTAGGGCAGTGTTGAGCTATTCGTGATGATAGGGGCTATTATTTAGAATACTATAGGCCCGATAAATTTGTTCTGCCACAATGAGTCTTACCATTTGATGGGGAAAAACCAGCGGCGATAAGGACCATACTTGGTTGGACCGCTGCCTGATATTTTCCGAAACTCCATAGGCGCCGCCAATGAGTAAGACTACTGTTTTGATGCTCTGATTCATACATTGTTGGAATTGCCGGGCCCAATTGGTAGAATCTAGCAGTTTGCCACGCTCGTCGAGCAATATCAGGTAATGATGAGGTTGTAATCTTTTGAGTAAAAGCTCTTCTTCCTGGTGCTGAATTTTTCTGACATCTGCAGATGCTGATTTTTTTGGATTGGCAATGAGTTCTAAATCGACCTGCATCCAAGGCTTTACTTTTTGCAAATAATGCCGGACTCCGGCATCTATAAAGGAAACATTATCCTTACCCAATGACCATATTTGTATGTTCATAACTTTAGGAAGAAATCTCTGGCAAACTTAAAGGATTAATCATCGAATGCATAATGGAACTTGTCCTCCTATCGCCCTTGGCGACCGGGAAAGGCTGTTTTTGAATAATAGAGATTAAAATTTCATAGTTTAGACAAGGCGTTTTCATAAGATTGCGATATTCCCATTAACTTGCGCTGACCATGCACCGATTCACAGAACTTGCTAAGATATTTGCGGAGCGCTTTCATTCGATCGCTCCATTTCCAAATTCTCCGGACACCTTATACGAGCCATGTCGGTATTTTCTCCAAATGGGCGGAAAGCGGGTGAGACCGGTTTTATGTCTAATGGGCAACGAGCTGTTCGGTGAAATCACGGATGATGCCTGGCATGCCGCAGCGGGCTTGGAGTTGTTTCATAATTTTACGTTGATCCATGATGATATAATGGACAAAGCACCCTTGCGCAGGGGATTCCAAACGGTACATACAAAGTACGGATTGTCGACCGGTATCTTATCGGGGGACGTGGTGAGTATATATGCATACCAACAGTTGGCAAGGGTAAAAACTGCGCTATCTGAGGTCCTGGAAGTTTTTAATGAAATGGCGATCCAGGTTTGTGAAGGGCAGCAGATGGACATGGATTTTGAACAGCAGCAAGAGGTGGCGCTGGAAGATTATCTGCAGATGATTACTTTGAAGACTTCCGTATTGTTAGCTGCCAGCATCAAAATCGGGGCCATATTAGGAGGCGCTACCGCCGGCACTGCGGAGATTCTTTACGACTTCGGGAAGAATCTGGGAATAGCTTTTCAACTTCAGGATGACTATCTGGATGCTTTCGGTTCTACTGAAAATACAGGCAAGCAAATAGGAGGCGATATAAGAGATAATAAGAAGACATTTCTATTGTTGAAAGCTTTGGAGCGTGCGTCTTCAGCGCAAAAACAGGAAATTGGAAGATTGATGGGACTGGAGGGGGACGAAAAAGTCTCGGGTATGTTGACACTATATAGAGAATTGGGTGTGGACAAAGCTAGCGAAGAAATGGTGCGAGATTATTCGAATCTGGCATTTAAAGCATTAGACGAGGCTGCCGTTGCAGAGGCCAGAAAGGAACCACTGCGCGAACTGGCAGGTTATTTACTAAATCGGGTAGTGTAGTTAACTAGTCGGCAGTAACAAAAGTTTGAAAATAATTTTTTAGTTAAATGAGTTATTGGTTAGTCAAGTCGGAGCCGTTTAAGTATAGTTGGGAGCAGTTTGTTGCTGACGGACGAACATTTTGGGACGGAGTGCGAAATTATCAGGCAAGAAATAATTTGCGCGCTATGAAGAAAGGTGATAAGGTTTTGTTTTATCACAGTAATGAGGGACTGGCCGTTGTGGGGATAGCTGAGGTGATCAAGGAGTCGTATCAGGATCCAACAACTGAAGATCCGAATTGGGTAGTGGTAGATCTGAAGCCGGTTAAGGCTCTCAAGCGCCCGGTTTCATTAGCTGAGATGAAGCAAATGCCGGAACTGGCTGATTTGTCTTTGATTAAGCAATCCAGACTATCGGTATGCCCTGTGACAATAGAGGAGTATGAGTTTATTCTAAGTCTGAGTAATAAGAAAGGATAGCGCCTACCGCAATGTTTCAATCAGATCCGGTTGCCCCTTTCTGATATGGGTGAGTCGAATAGATAATGCCAATAATTGCGTCCGCGCATGTGCATTTCGCTCAATATGGTAAATGGTTTCAGAGATTGCCTTTACCATCTTTTCCAAAGTTGGTTGAGGGAGTTTCATAGCTGCCAGTTTTTGTACAAACTGAGCTTCATCTGCCGGTAGTGCGATTGGCAGCTGCGGCAAATAGGTACAACGGAGTGATTGTTCGAGCAAGTGGATGATGTATCGCAGGAAATGTTTTTGCTGTTCCCTTCCTTGTTTCCCCCATTCGTCGGCAAAGCCAGCTAATATTAATCCATTATTTGTAAAAATGCCGTTGAACCAATTCCGTACGGCGGGTAGCAAGTTTTCTCGTGTATCTTGTAAAATATTTAGCGCCTCGGTATAGCTCCCGGATGCCAGATACCCTGTTTGAATCGCATTTTCCTGGTCTGCCAAACCTTCCTTTATTAAGGCATCCGCGATTTCGTTGGGTGAAAGCGGAGTCAGTTTGACCATTTGCGTTCTAGACAGGATTGTGGGTAAGATAGATTCTAGGTTTTCTGCCACCAGAATGATGAAAGTATTTGCCGGCGGCTCTTCTATAAGTTTAAGTAAGATATTGCCCTCGCGCCCCAGGTATTCGGGGCGCCAAATAATTTGGATTTTCTGTCCACCTTCGTATGATTTCAGGTTGAGGGTTTCGATGATGTGTCGACACTCTTCCGCGGTGATATTACCTTGTTTATTCTCCGCATTGATGAATTGCAGCCAGTTGAAAACGGTACCGTAGGGATTCTCGTTGAAAAACTGTCTGAATTCTTTGATATAATGGTTGCTTAAAGCTTTCACTCCCGGCTTCGGAGGCACGGTTGGGAAACTAATGTGCAAATCGGGATGTTCCAGTTGCTTTACTTTACTGCAGGAAGGACATACGCCGCAAGCGTCCTGTCCGGATCTATTGGTGCAAAAGATATAAGCCGCAAGCGCCAGAGAAAGAGGTAAACCTCCCGTACCTTCAGCGCCAACGATCAAGATAGCGTGGGGAAGCTGATTACGGTGCCACATGCCCAGCAGTCCATCTTTTGCCGATTGTTGACCTACGATCTTGGAAAACAACATGAGGGTTTACAAGAGTAATTTGAATAGTAAAAAATTAGGTCGAGATTTAAGCCGGGTCTGAATCTATCCGCCCACGTTTCTGTTATGCTTCCACCAAATATAACCTATTGTCCCGATCAGCAGTAACGGTAAGAAAGCTAAGTAAATAATACCGCCATTGAGGCCTGTCGCTGCATCATTATCTAATTCGGACGCAGTTTTCGTGCACATCACGCATTGAGCTGTGCTTTGAAAAATAGTTAAAAACAGGCAGGAAACGATTAGCCAAGCTCGCTTTTTCATGGTATAAAGATACGACTTCTCGAAGTTTTACCAGTTTTGTCTTTTTCCATTTTCAGAATGCCAGGGAGATTTGGCGAGGTTCCGGTATTTAGCCCACTCATCTGTTTAAGGATAATAAGGCGAAATGATCAGATAGATCAAAACTCCTGTTACGCTAACATACAACCATATCGGCCAGGTATATTTGGCGAGCTTTGCATGTCTACTGTATTCTCCGGTAAGGGCTCTATACGCAGTAAATAGAATAAAGGGCAGTATAATGCCTGCCAGAACGATATGAGTGGGCAGAATAATGTAGTAGAATGTACGTAGTCCGCTTCCGACTGCAGCTTTTTCCGCAGCATCTACGATTCCGTCGTGGTTCAGATCTCCCAACCGGGTTTCACCAGCAAAAAGGTGGTGTGCGATATAAGAGATTAAAAATAGTATAGATAGGATGATGGTGGCGTACATAATCCGCTTATGCAGGAGGTAATTTTTACGTTTTACTGCAATAAGAGCGAGAATGAGCAGTAGAGATACTATTGAATTGATCCCTGCATTGATCCCTGCGAAGATATGTTCGTCAAAACCCAGATCTACTTCCAGCTTAACTTGTGTAAGTGCAGTTACTGCAAAAAAGACTATAAAGGAGACGAGTATAATTAGCAGACGGGCTCGTTTATCATTCTTTTTTAAGACAGGAGTCAGCATAGCAGATTGAATTATAAATTTATTTGTGTTTTAGTTTTATTGGGATTTCTTTCGTTTTTTCTCCAGTGCCAGCCATCCGATGTCATTGGCACAATCACGAAGTTCCACCTGGTCGAGCGCGTTGTAATAACCTCGGATATTTCGATCTTTGTCCAGCAGAGTTATCATTCCGATTGGCGGTTGGTCATCGTTGTTATTGTTAAGACCCAATTCCGTTTTCCAAAGTTGGTGTACAACCTCCGGAGTAGTGGTTAGAAACCACCATCGGTCCTGATTTATCTGATAATGTTCCGCATACGCTCTTAGGGCAGCAGGACTGTCGGGTTGTACCGAAATCGTAACAAAATGCACTATGGTATCATTTTGCTTCATTCCGGTTTTTCGGAAAGCTTTTTGCAATATGGCGATACTCCTTGTTTGATCGTTTGCTTTTGCGGTATCACTAAGATCGATCAAGCTCACCGCCAGCAGTTTCCCTTTCAGACTGCTATTCAGGTATATCGTTTCTCCAAACTGGTTTGTGAATTCCAGGTCGGCCACTTGGTGATAGACGGTGTCTTGAACAGACTGACCGTTGGTTTGAATAGTTTTTATCTCTTCGACGTGGTAATAGGGAGGAAGAACGATCTTATCTTTTGAAAGAACCCTTGTTACCAAATAAAAAGAAAGCGGCACCAACGAGGCTACCGCTATTCCAACAATGTATTTTAAAGAATTTTTTTTCATTCCTTTTACTTCATAATGGCGAATTAAGGAGTTGTTACTTCTGTTTGAGCACCCGCTCTTACATCGGTATTCATGTGTAACCAGAAGCTACCATCTGCTAAAAACGCTATGATAAACCAAATAAACAGCACCATTGGCATCAATACCGACCAGAAGAAGGTCTTTTTCTCGTCTCCGAGGTGCATGAATATCGATACGATATATGCAGCTTTCAAAACGGTCATCAGCAAGAAAGCTGTAGCCAAAACAGCTTTTGGCAAGCTATGGTGGAGGTACATACCCATTAATACTTCCACAACCGTAACGATCAACAGAATCCAGAATACTTTCCAGATACGTTTTACCTGGGTTTTGCTATCTGATGAATTTATATCCGTATGGTGTGCGAGCATGACACCGGAATATAATTTCGATTGATCGCCTTCATAAAGATGACGGTAATCGTTTTCGAGGTTATGGTTATGTTGATGATTTGCCATTTTTTAATATTGTTCGTTCTAAAAAAAGTAAAACCGAAAAATTAGAGAAGATAGAAGCAAGTGAATACGAATACCCAAACCAGATCCACAAAGTGCCAGTAGAGACCAATTTTTTCGATCATTTCGTAGTGGCCTGCTCTTTTGTAAACACCATTGATGGTGCTAATCAGGGCAACGATCAACAAAATCACCCCAATGGTTACGTGAAATCCGTGGAAACCGGTAATGGTAAAGAAGAAGTTGAAGAAGTTGTTGGTTGCTTCAAGTCCTGCTCCGGTTGCGAAATAAGGATTCGCTAGGGATTTTTCGCTATAAAAATGTTTCAGACTTTCAATTGGAGTGTTTGGATCATTAAAAGAACCAAACCATGCATTATTGTGATACAAGTGCGTCCATTCCCAAGCCTGACAGCTTAGGAAGCAGATACCACCTACGATAGTCCATAAGAGCCATTTAATTACACCCTGACGGTCGTTATAGTGTCCGGCATGTACAGCTAATACCATGGTTACCGAACTCATGATCAGGATGAAAGTCATAAGACTCACGAAAAGCAATGGGTAGTGGCCGTTTAAGAACGGGAACGAGTGAAATACTTCATTGGGATCGGGCCATACATGGCTAAAGAAACGCTTAGTACCATAAGAAATCAGGAAAGCCCCGAAAGTAAAAGCGTCCGATACAAGGAAAAACCACATCATGATTTTTCCGTAGCTCACGTTGAACGGTGAGCGACCGCCACCCCACACTTTGGGTTCCGGTGCCATTGTTGCTGAAGCTTGTGCCATAGATGGATTGAGTTACAGATATTAGTTGAGTTGTAAATAAACTTGGTGCAAATTTTTAAAAAAAATTACTGATTTACCAGAAAGAACACGAATAAATATATCCACAATATATCTACAAAATGCCAATAACTGGCTGCAATCTCCAGTCCGGTAGTATTATAGACCTTAACATTGCGTCTGTTCGCTCTGAAAAATACAACAGCTAAAGCGATAATGCCGCCTAAAATATGCAATAAATGGAGACCTGCGATAATAAACAGGAAAGATTCACTCGGATTCCCTGGTATAGTTACCGGCTCAGGGTTAAGTGTATCGATTATTCCATTCATTATTACCGGTTGAGGAACGGTATAAAGTTGGTAAAAGCCAATACTTTGAAATACACCGAAAAGAATACCCAGCACTAAAGTAATAGAAAGCAGGGTTCTGAATTGTTGCATTTTCCTCTGTTTGAACGTCTTAACGCTCATAATCATTGTAATACTGCTTATCAGAATCACCACTGTTGAGATCCAAAATACTATTGGAAGTTCATAGTGCCTCCAATTACCTTGGGCGGCTCTCACAATATAAGCGCTGGTCAAACCGGCAAACATCATGGTAATGCTCGCCATCGCTATCCACAACGCAAATTTATGTGGGTGTATTCTTTTCCGCTCCTGAGTTTCCTGCATAGCTCCCTGCATTCCCAATTAGATTTTGTCAAATAATAATGCCAGCAATACAACCGGCAAATAGATAAACGAAGCGAACATGACCCGCTTAGCTGATTGCTGATCGTTACGGAAGAAAAATTGGATTGACGCTACAAAGTAGAGCAAACCTGCCGCAATGGAGATAAACATACCGATATTACCAGTGATTTGCAGCATTCTGGGTACGATTGCTAAGGGAATCAATACCAGGCTGTAAAACATACATTGAAGTCCGGTAAAACGGGTACGACCCTCACGAGATGGCAGTAAACGGATACCCGCACGCTCATAATCTTCAAAAGCTACCCAAGCTATTGCCCAAAAATGAGGGAACTGCCAGAAAAATTGTATCAAAAACAATGCGACTGCTTCCACACCTAATTGTCCGGTAGCAGCCACCCAACCGATCAATGGAGGTAAAGCTCCCGGAATGGCGCCTACAAATACAGCAATTGGTGATATTTTCTTCAGAGGTGTATAAGCAAAAGCATAAATTAAGAGTGAGGCAAAGCTGAGTATTCCAGCTAAAGGATTAAACGCCAGACCCAAAACAACGGTACCGAGTATTCCCAAAATAGCGGCAACAATCCAAGCCTCGACAGCTTGCATTCTGCTATCGGGCAGGGGACGCAGACTAGTACGCTTCATTAATTTGTCGCTCTTACGCTCAATGATTTGGTTGATGGCATTAGCACCACCAGTGACCAACATGCCACCTGCAAATAAAATCAATACATCTTTCCAGATAAAATCAATTCCGGGGGCCAATAAATAACCGACTACACTCGAGAAAACTACCAGGAAACTCAAATTCGGTTTCATCAACTGCGCATAATCGCGTATACGCGCCTTGATAATCATAGGCACGGTAGCTCTTATTTGTTCTTCATGCAACATGAAACAGACGTAAATTATTGTTAATTAGTCCATCTGGTTTCTCTATTCTCCTACATCTATATCTTACCGATATGGTATTGAATGAGGCAGACTGACTGAAATTTGACGAAAACTGTGGGCAAAGGTAGCGATTAAACTGATTGTTTGGATATTCAGCCGCCCTAGTTCTAGTATTATTGTTAAAATAATTTCTGATCTATATAATATACTTTATTCTAATTCTCCATTTTGCTTGATTCATTCGGAATTCTTTGTTTCAAATGAATTATTCGATTAATCCCATTTGAATCGCCATTTTGACCAGTCCGGCCGTATTCTTCACTTGCAGTTTTTGCAATAAATTGATTCGGTAATTTTCTACTGTCCGC
>CAZWPF010000042.1:0-24967 GCA_964636205.1 uncultured Chitinophagaceae bacterium
AAAATAGTCATCGCTTCAGCGGCGCGGTTTACACTTGTACGCCAGCCTTGGCGGAAAAGTAAAAGAATCGCGGAGATCAGCGTTCCGGCGTGACCGATACCTACCCACCAAACGAAGTTGGTGATATCCCATCCCCAACCTACTGTCTTATTGATACCCCAGACACCGATACCCCAATAGATTTCCCAAAACACTGAGAATACTCCGAACAACAGGAGGCAGACCGAGAAGAAAAACCCAACATACCACATTCTGCCGGGCTTTCGCTCAATCGGGCTGATAATATCCTCTGTAATCTGGCGATATGTTTTATCTCCATTTACCAGCGGTTCCCGTACAAACGACTCGTACTTTAAATGCATAGCACGTAATTAGAAAAAGTTCTTATAATTTACAAATTGCTTCAGCTCCCACTCTCAAAACCACTGGCACCGCGTCAGCTGATTGATTCTTTCTTTAATTATCAGGTTTGTCACCCGGATTCTCTTAAATGTGCTTGTTCGCCATGATATCCAACTCTTCGTGTCCGGCAACTATCACATCGTTGTTACGTATGCGCGACAGATAGTTAACATTCGGAAGAACGTGGAGTTGCTCCAATACGTAGAACACACGTTGTTTATTTTCTGATTTTCTCAGCTTAGAAATTTCACTTTCCGGATCATTAACGTTACCGAAAGTAATACATCCTGCCGCGCAAGCTGTAGCACAAGCGGTAGTCGCTTCTCCATCTTTCAGCGGACGACCCGCTTTCTTAGCAGAAAGTTTCGCGTCTTGTAAACGTTGAACACAGAAAGAACATTTCTCCATCACACCACGGCTACGTACAGTAACATCAGGGTTCAACACCATTCTGGTGAGATCATCGTTGATGTCATCTCTACGTCCGTCTTCATAAAGGTTGTCTGCGAAGCTATCAGCTCCGTTCCAATCCATCCAGTTGAAACGACGGACTTTATAAGGACAGTTGTTAGCGCAATATTTAGTACCGATACAACGGTTGTAAGCCATTTGGTTCAGACCTTCTGAACTGTGGTTGGTAGCAGATACCGGACAAACGTTTTCACACGGTGCGTTGTCGCAATGCTGACAAAGCATCGGCTGGAATACAGTCTGAATCGAATCCGGATTGGTAGGATCACCGCTGAAATAACGGTCAATACGCAACCAGTGCATTTCCTGTGCTTTCAGTACATGGGTTTTACCAACTACTGAAATATTGTTTTCCGCTTGACAAGCGATCACACAGGCAGCACAACCGGTACAAGAGTTCAGGTCGATCGACATTCCCCAGTGAATACCGGGAGATTCATGCATCGGATACAACGTACCTTCTTTGCGGAATCCTTCTTCGTCGAAAATTTCCCCACCCTCAGCATGATGATCATCATGATGTTCCCAAGGCTTATGAGTGTAGTGACCCAACTCTTGCTGACGAGTTTTCAGCAATGCATCCGGGTCATTTTTAAACTCATCCAGGGTATATTCATAGATAATCGGTCTGCCCTCATAACTATGGTGTGTTTGAGTAATCGCAACAGGATAAGTACCTGTAGCTTGTTCAACTGTTACACCGCTGTTATGATAACTAACGTTGGTCCCGTTGAATGTTGCGAAAGGATAAGCGTTCTTACCGGTATCGGCAGCTGCTCTTCCCACGCCTTTGTCACGACCATAACCCAAAGGAATGGCAACAACATCATTATGTAAACCGGGTACTACTACGATTGGGAGGGTTATCTCTTTACCATTCCATTTAACAGTAGCCTGTTTTTTGTTTGGATCTACCTGATTGATACCTGTCAATTCCGCATTGAACCTTTCCTTTGCTGTCTGCGGAGACATACATATATAGTTATCCCAAGTAGCTTTGGTGATAGGGTCAGGCATTTCTTGCAACCATGGGTTATTACTCCATGCGCCGCCATGACCTAATGCTACGGTTGGATACAATACCAATTCAATTCCTTCAGATTTTGGCTGACGAGCGATGGCATTAACCGCGCCTTGCAAATCGCCGTTAAATCCGGCACCTGCAAAGCTCATTCCACCCTGTGGTTCGATCACACCGTCTTGCAGCGCTCTATCAAAGTTTGCTTGTCCGCCCAAACGAGAAATCCAATAATTCTGCCAGAAATCTACCCAGGAAGTACCGGCATCAGCCCAAGTCAACAGGCTATCTTGGAATGCTCTTGTTTTAAACAAAGGAGCAATCGCCGGCTGAGCCAGGCTATAGAACCCGGTTTTAGGTTCCGCATCTCCCCAATTTTCCAACCAGTGATGGTCAGGAGTAACGATCGCTGCCTTCTGAGCTGTTTCATCCAGTCTGTCGGCAAACGATACGGTCATTCTAACTTTCGACAAACCTGAGTTAAACTTCTCAGCATCGAAATAATCGTAAGAAGGATTCACATCGTGCATCAACAATGCCGCTACCTTACCGGCATTCATATCTTCTACCAACTTCACCATATCCTGGTCGATACCCTGCTTATAATTGCTGGATGCAGCCCAGTTGATTGTATTTCCATTGGCTCCGATTGCATCGTTGATAGCATTAATGACAACCTGAACATTTTTATCATTAGAACCGCAAACAACCAGACCTGATGTCTCTTTCAGTTCTTTAGCAGCGCGTACGATAACATTATTCAAAGATTCGCTGGCAAATGAAGGTTTGGTACCATTCTTTACAGCGTTGTAAAGTGCCACTGCCACTGCTCCAATTTCAGAAGGCTTGCAGGTAGCACGAAAATCAGCGGAAGCACCTGTAATGGTGTGGTTCGCTTCGATTTGGAAATGTCTGGACATCTCCTTTTTAGAAGCAGAAACCTTTCTACCGCCAGCATATTGGTGAGAAAACTCAATCGGAGACAACCAGGTGCCCAAGAAATCAGCATCGAGTCCGACAATAGTGTTTGCCTTATCAAAATGATAAGAAGGCAATGCCCTTTTGCCATAACTTTCTTCATTCGCTTGCAACATTCCAGAGTAGGAAATTGCATCGTATGTTACATGTTTAGCAGTAGGGTATTTGCTGATGAATTTGCCAATTACTTCTTTAGTAGTTGGACTAATAATTGAAGAAGTAAGAATATAAATGGTCTTGTCACCTGCAGCGCTGAGTGCTTCTTTCACGCTTCTGTCGACAGCTTCAAAAGTTGCCTCCTGAAAACTACCGTCAGCTATGCGGATATGTGGTTGACGAAGACGAGTTTTATCATACAAGTTCAACACTGCTGCTTGTACCCTTGCTGAGGTACTACCTGCAGTGATTGACGAAAGTTTGTTACCCTCAAGTTTAATCGGACGACCATCACGTGTTTTAACTACAACAGCACAATACTCGCCACCGTCCACAAAAGTAGAGGCATAATAATTAGGAACCCCTGGCACGATCTCCTCAGGCTTAATAGCATAAGGAATAGCGCGACGCACAGGCATTTCACAACTGGCCGCCAGCATTGCCGCAGCGGTACTGAACCCGAGATACTTCAGGAAGTCGCGACGTGGAGCTGTAGCTCCCAGCAAACTATCACTGACGTCCAGAGGCAACAACTCGTTGAACTCCTTGGATGCCGCTTCCTGATGAGCCGGATTATTCTCAAGCTCTTCCAGTCCTTTCCAGTATTGTTTTTGACTCATATTAAATCTGAATGTACTGATGTGCTGATTCTATCCTGCACATCCTTATATAATCAATACTTTCTTTACACCTTATTCAATAATTCCAACGATCAATAGTGACACTTTTGACACTCTAAACCACCGATATCCTCAACGGTTACACCGGTACGATGGCCGGATTGAATTTCTTCGTGAAACTTCTGATAGATAGAATAGTAATCGTTATCGTTAAACTTCACTTCTGTCTGACGGTGACAGTTAACGCACCAGCCCATTGACAGCGGAGCAAACTGGAACACCTCATCCATAGTTTCGATATTACCATGACACTGCTGACACTGAACTCCACCCACCATAACGTGCTGAGAGTGATTAAAATATACGTGATCAGGCAGATTGTGTACTCTCACCCAGGGAATCGGAGTTGCCAGGATATTACCTTGTTCATCTCTTCTGTAATCCCTCGCTACAGGATCCCAACCGGTATAGCTATATAATTTGTGAATCTCTGCGGTACCATCCACTTTCTTTCCTTCTGCAGTGAACAGATCCTCACCTGTGTACTCGTCGATCTGCTTGTGACAGTTCATACAAACGTTACCCGAAGGAATCAAAGCATGCTTGCTCGATTCGGCACCACCATGACAATACAAACAGTTGATCTGGTTGATACCGGCGTGTACTTTATGCGAGTAGAAAATTGGTTGTTCCGGCATGTAATTCTGCTGACGACCCATCTCAATGCCTCCATTTACGATCCAATAACCGGCGGTGACAAATACGATGATACATACAATTGCAATGAGCGTCTTATTTCTATATACCGGAATCTCCCTCGGAGTAGGTACACCATCTTTATCGTTCGCGGCGCGACGCAGGCTGGAATTGATGCGCCACAAGATCAATGTCAACAACAACAATACGATGGTAACAATAGTGTACAACATGGTATTGTCGGACTGGGGAGCAGGTGCGCCACCCGCAACGGCACCACCTCCGGAACCGGCAGGTTCTACCGAATTCACATACTCCGTAATTGCGTCGATCTCCTCATCAGACAATTGCGGAAATGCGGTCATTGGCACTTTGTTCCATTTGTTGAAAATCTCAACAGCATACTTGTCACCACTCGCAATTAATGCGGCTGAGTTGCGGATCCAATTATGGAGCCATTCCTTACTGGGTACACGTTGATCCATGCCCTTCAGAGCAGGACCTGTAGCATCCTTCAGAGGATTGTGGCAACTGGCACAGTTGGAATTAAATAAAGCCTTCCCGTCGGGGGCAGCAACCGAATAGGTTTGAATGAAGACAAAAGCTATTACGAAAGCAAACGCGCTTCGTGCGATTCTCTGGAACATCGGCTTGAAAGATTCTGGCACAGCGTAAAATTTGAAAAATTAACGTTCCCTTTAATTAAAGCGTGGGCAAAACTACAACACAATAGCGAGAATTTGTACACATTTTAACAAAAATGTTTTCACAGTATTCACGCGGGTTACAGGCACATTTTTTACTTGTTGAATTTTCTAAATGTCATTTATCTGTCAAAAAAAAGGTTAAAAAAATTCCCGATTTTGAAAAACTTCGAACATCTCCCCAATCAAACCAATCAGAAATTATTACACAAAACCTTTATCATATTACAACCAAAAATATGGCCTTTTTGTTGACAAGACCTAAATATACCTAAATTAAAAATCTAAATACCTCTGATTACACAGTCCCTGTTCGTCCTCCATCCACCGGAATGCTGGTGCCATTAATATATCCTGCAGCGCCGGTCGCCAAAAATGCGGCAACAGCTGCAATCTCCTCAGGCTTGCCAAATCTTCCGGCAGGTATTTCTGCCAACATCTCTTGTTCTACTTCTTCTAACGGCGCGTTAGTAGCGGCTGACTTATTCTTAATAATATTATCCAATCGAGATGTAGCTGTCGCACCGGGCAAAATATTATTTACAGTAATGCCAAACTTGGCCACCTCATTGGATAAGGTTTTAGACCAGGAAGCAACCGCCCCGCGAATCGTATTAGAAACACCCAAATTCCTCAAAGGAATACGTACTGAGGTCGATATTATATTAATAATCCTCCCAAATCCAGATTCCTTCATCCCGGGAATCACCAATCCGGCAAGTATATGATTGCAAATCAGATGCTGCTGAAAGGCCTGGAGAAATCTCTCCGGTGCTGCAGTCAAAATCGGTCCCGCAGCCGGACCACCACTATTATTCACCAAAATATCTATACGCTGAGTCACCAAAAACTTTGCTACAACATCTTGTACCTCAGAAGGATTAGAAAAATCCGCCACCAAGTATTGATGTTGCTGACCAGCACTCGTATCCAAACTCGAGACGACCTCCTTTAATGCAGCCTCATTCCGCGCAATCAATACACAAGTAGCGCCCATCAAAGCAAACTGACGAGCAATCGCCAACCCAATCCCTTGAGTACTACCTGCTATCAACGCTGTTTTTCCACTCAGATCAAATGAAAGCATGAGCCAAATTTTGTGCAAATATAGGACTTCAATCTCCGGTTGCAGCCTCTAATAGAAAAAGCTTGAGCCAAAAAACGTCATTCCACTATCGCAACAAATGAAAACTGCCACTGAGGATACGTGGCACTCCGGCTACCTTAAACTGTACCAAATATGCATAAGTACCTGTCGGGGATTGCGCGCCCTTATAAAATCCATCCTATCCTTGATACTTGTCAGCAGTAAAATATATTTTCTCACCCCACCTGTTGAAAATGGAGAAGTTCACGTCTTCTATACGTCCTATATTCCCCAGTATTCTTAACACATCATTCAAACCGTCTCCATTTGGAGAAAAAACATTCGGAACCCATATATCGCAGAACAACTGTCGTACCTGGATAGTATCCGAGCCAGTACCACATTTATTGTAGCCGGTCGCAATGTAAGTTCCGCCCTCCCTAATCACTAGTTCCATTCCTATCGTTCCCTCAGACCAAATTATTGTATCTGCATATTGCACCCTTGCCGTCAACACTAATGGCGTTTCCTCACATACAGAAGTATCGGAAGCTAGTCGCACCTCAGGCTTAGGATAATAAGATAACTCTATTGTATCAGCCCCCACACATCCAAATTCAGTAATCACCGCGACATGATATGTCCCGTGTTGATCCACCAGAATAGAATTTATAATATGGTCGATATCCTATTCCTCGGAGTTTACATCACTCGTTTCTTTCATTATTAGACAACACCGAGGCTAACCGCGGCCGTGAAAGCTCAATACATTCGTTACTATCATACAACTACCGTTACATTACAATATCATAATCATCATAACAACCTGTAAAAAAATAATTTATCATACATAATATAAAAAAGTATGATAAAAATATCATATTGAAAAAATTAGCTCGAAGTGATTGATTTATTCGATTAAAAAGCGTCAAACAGTGAGCATTTTCAAAAAACCTAATAAAAAAGGAGCTATTCGGCGCTTGCTTCGGTGTTACGACAACTGAATAATAACCGAAATAGCGTAGGTTTGCACATTATTTTCTTATATTATAATTATACTTCGGCAACTCATGAAGGCAACACTCGAACAAGCACTTAAGTTGGGGCTTCTGGAAGAAGAATTCGAAAAAATCACAGAAATACTAGGTCGGACACCTAATTTCAATGAAACTGCAATGTATTCCGTTATGTGGAGCGAGCACTGCAGCTATAAAAATTCAATTAAATGGCTGAAAACTCTTCCTCGCGATGGGGCCAGATTGTTGGTAAAAGCGGGTGAAGAAAATGCAGGTCTGGTAGATATAGGTGATGGTCTAGGCTGCGTGTTTAAAATTGAGTCTCATAATCACCCGTCTGCGATCGAACCATTTCAAGGGGCTGCAACCGGCGTAGGTGGTATCCACCGTGATATTTTCACAATGGGCGCACGTCCGGTAGCTGCACTCAATTCCCTTCGTTTTGGTCGACTCGACAATCCCAAAACCCGTTGGTTGTTAAAAGGTGTTGTGAAAGGTATTGGTCATTACGGCAACTGCTTCGGCGTTCCAACTGTAGCAGGTGAAATTTATTTCGAACATTGCTATCAAACCAATCCTCTGGTCAACGCGATGAGCGTGGGCGTTGTTGAAGTAGGAACCGGGAAAACCGTTTCCGCTACTTCTTACGGCGCCGGCAATCCGGTATTCATCGTAGGCGCTGCAACAGGTAAAGATGGTATCGGCGGTGCTTCTTTTGCTTCTGCCGATATTACCGAAGATAGCGCAGAACAATTGCCTGCCGTACAGGTAGGCGATCCTTTTGAAGAGAAAAAATTATTGGAAGCCTGCCTGGAAGCCATCAATACCGGCGCCATCGTGGGTATGCAAGATATGGGTGCAGCAGGTATTACTTGCTCAACCAGTGAAATGAGTGCCAAAGGGGAGCATGGAATGATCATCCATCTCGACAAAGTGCCCGTTCGCCAACAGAACATGAAGCCCTGGGAAATGTTGCTCAGCGAAAGTCAGGAACGGATGCTGATCGTGATCCATAAAGGCCGCGAACAAGAGATCCTGAATATCTTCGAAAAATGGGATATCCACTGCGTGCAAATCGGTGAAGTGACTGAAGAAAAACTGCTGAAGTTTTATATGCACGATGAACTGGTTGCAGAAGTACCTGCCGAAAGTTTGGTTTTAGGCGGCGGTGCACCGATTTACGAAAGAGAATATAAAGAGCCTGCTTACCTGGCCGCTGTCAATAGCTTTGATCCGGCTTCCGTTCCGGTACCGGCCGACTTAAAAGACATTGCCGTTCAGCTGATTCAATTGCCTAATATCGCTTCCAAGCGTTGGATCTATGAGCAATACGACTCCATGGTAGGAACAGGTAATACTAATACCAATTCTCCTTCAGATGCAGCAGTAGTTCGCGTACATGGTTCCAAAAAAGCTCTGGCAGTTACTACCGATTGTAATAGTAGATATGTCTATGCAGATCCATTCAAAGGTGCGATGATCTCTGTGAGTGAGGCTGCAAGAAATATTGTTTGCAGCGGTGGTATCCCCGTTGGTGTTACCAACTGCCTCAACTTCGGTAATCCTTACAACCCTGAAGTTTATTATCAGTTTGTACATGCCATCAAGGGTATGAGTGCTGCTTGCGAAAAATTCGATACTCCTGTAACAGGTGGTAACGTAAGTTTCTATAATCAGTCAGAAGACGGACCGGTTTATCCTACTCCGACTATCGGTATGCTGGGTATTCTGGATGATCCGGAACAAAAAATGACGCTGGATTTCAAAAAGGGCGGCGACTTGATTTATGTAATCGGTGTTAATCGAGAAGATTTCAATTGCTCCGAATACCTCCACCATATATGTGGCGTTGCGCAAAGTCCGGCTCCCCATTTCGATCTGGACGAAGAATTCAATGTGCAACAAGCCGTTTTGAAACTAATTCAAAAAGGAAGAGTCTCCTCAGCTCACGATATCTCTGAAGGCGGTTTGTTTACCTGTCTGCTGGAAAGCGCTATGATCAATGGATTTGGATTCGATATTAAAACCAATACTGAAATTCGTAAAGACGCATTCTTGTTTGGGGAAGCTCAAAGCAGAGTAGTCGTAACAGTTGATCCTCATTTGCATTCTCTGTTAGAGAGCGAATTAGGTGACATTCCATTTACCAAAATTGGTACCGTGACCGCAGATAAGCAAATCGTGATCGACGATGCTTCCTGGGGTTATATTAACGATTGGAAAGAATTGTATGATACTGCTATCGGGAAAATGATGGAATAATTAATAAAGTATTCATAAACACTTATTGGTCGAATCTTACAGACTTTGATCAATAAGTGTTTTTTTATGCCCTCTAGCTTTTTGATTAAGCTTCAAAGCATACCTGCGCATAATTGATCTCGCCTTCTACCGGCAGATGGTATTTCCTCACCGCCACCCGAATTTTTACTGCGTTTCCAACCCTGCTTTTCAATTCGCCATAAATCTGCTGCACCAAAGCCTCAATTATTTGCTGCGGTTGTTGAAAAGCTTCACTTATTACATCCCTGATCATTACATAGTCAACAAAAGGCCAGGGTTCGCCCTCCTTTATCTCCAGCCATATATCCACATCAGTTTCAAACCGATTGCCCAACACCGCTTCCTCCGCATATAATCCTACCGGTGCGAAAGTCTTAATCCCGTGTAACGATATTGTCAGCATTATTTCAAACTTTTTAGTTGACTATCAAGAACTTCTTTTACAGCTTCCGGACGGATTGTATCCATTCTATCACCCTGCGCTGCCATCAACACCTTTGCATTCTTCCCTAGTGGCGCCCATCTTCCGGGATGAACCGGACGCTCCGGCGGATACAAGCCGATCGCAGCTTTACCTAGAGCTGCCGCTAGATGCAAGGGGCCGGTACTACATGCCAACAAGCCATCAGATTGTTGTATGAAGGCCATAAACTGAGACAAATTCATCATTCCTGAAATATCCACCACCCTATTCCCTACCTGATCCAGTAAAGGCTGTAATAATGGCTGCTCATTCTTCGTGCCCGATATAAACAAATGGTATTGTTCGACAGGTAGTAATTCCATTAGTCTGACATAATCCCTAATATCCCATTCCCGGGCACTCCCCTGTGATTTAGGGTGAATGATCAAATTGAACTTGTCCGGTTGCAACAGGTGCTTAAACTGCGGTTCCAAAGGTTCTACTCGCTCCAATCCGTAATACTGCGCAATTTGCTCCAAATTAAATTCATCCCGAATTTGCATTGGTTGCAGTAGTTTCAAATTCAACTGCGCCTCGTGTAGTGTAGATCGGCGGCGGGATAATGGTACCAACTTATTGCAAGTAAACCAATGATATAATCTTCCGGTCGCACCTATTCTAGTTGGAATACCGATCTCCTTCGCCCGTCGGGCAATCTGTTTATGGGGGAATACATGCAATATCAGATCCGGTAAATCCGCCCCAAAGGGGGTCGATTCCAGGAACTCATCCCGATCTACGAATCGATCGATGTGCTTAGATGCCTCGATAACCGGTCGGGTATAGGGTCTCCCGAGAAAACTAATCCTTACTTCAGGGAAATATTGTTTTAATACACCTGCCATAGGCAGGGTAAGCAATACATCGCCGATACTATCGGTGCGACTGATCAATATATGCCGGGGAGTTCTCAAATTAGGATCTACTGATAATGCAAAATTAGTCGAAAAAACGGTCAGGCGGCCCTTTGAAAACATCTATCTTATCAGGATGAGAAAATTTACATTTGCAATGTATACATTAAACCTCCTGATCATGACAAAGCTGTTTAGTACTCTCAGTCTGTTATTGGCGTCTTTCGCACTCAATGCACAAACCATTTTACCGGTCAGCATTCCCGTAGAAAAGGATAGCGTTTATGGCACCTTGGTGGTACCCGAAGTTAAGGGCAAGGTACCTGTTGTATTAATTATTGCCGGTTCCGGTCCTACCGACCGTGACGGGAACAATCCACTACTTAAAAACGATGCTTATAAACAAATTGCCGATTCGCTTGCTGCAGCCGGCATTGCCAGTCTGAGGTACGATAAAAGAATGATCGGGCAAAGCTCATCTGTTGGTACTACCGAAGCTGAATTAAAGATAGACCACTATATCCAGGATGCTATTACATGGGTGAATCTCCTGAAACAGGATCCTAGGTTTTCAAAAGTGATTGTAGTGGGTCATAGCGAGGGTTCGCTGATAGGCATGGTAGCAGCCGGCAGAGCGAAAGCCAATGGTTTTATATCTGTAGCCGGTGCCGGAAAATCTGCAGACCAGATCCTGAAACAGCAACTGGAAAAACAAGCCCCTCAACTTTCGTCTCAATACCTGGGAGTTATCGATTCTTTGAAGGGTGGGCACATGGTAAAATCGGTAAATCCAATGCTCTCTGCTTTGTTTCGGGAAAGTGTACAACCCTATCTGATATCCTGGTTTAGCATCGATCCTCAAAAGGAAATGGCACAGCTCTCCATGCCGATCTTGATTGTTCAAGGAACTACTGATATTCAGGTAACAACTGAAGAGGCTGCTCTATTAGCCAAGGCGCAGCCCAAAGCGCAATTGAAAGTCATTAGCGGCATGAATCATGTTCTGAAAAATGCACCTGCAGATTTGCAAGAGAATATTCGGACTTATGGCAACCCTGAGTTACCGTTGAATAGTGAATTCGTTCAGGTGCTCAAGGAATTCATGAAGCAGTTCCGCTCTTGATCTTTACGGTCGATAATAACATTAAAAACGGGGGCAACTGAATAGATTTTTCGGTGCCCCTCCACCTCTCCATGTATAATCGCCCAGATAACGGATGGATATTTCAAAAGCTCCGCGACTTCTGTTGTAATCTTTGATATCCGAAACCGTAAAATCATAAGAAGACACAACGCGAATCGTTCCAATCTCAATACCAAACGCCGGAATCAGCGATTCTCCCAGTCTGTGGTACGGACCTAACAGTAGCTGAGTAGCCTCATTTCCTCGTCCTCCGAGCCAGTATTGGAACATCATTCCAAAAACCATTTCATAGGCTTCCTTCTGCTGAGAATAATAAGCAGAGGGATTGAAAATAAACCGCTCCGTCATTCTAAAGAATCCATCCAGATTTGCCGATGGTCGCAGTCCTAATCGGTTGTCCTTTCCGTAAAAACTCTCGGAGGGTTGGTTGATATTAGATACTCCTACGCCGAATTTTACATACACTGCTTCATTAGGGAAGAACGCATAATTCAATCCGGCCCCCACGTCAAAGTAATTGGTTTTAGCGGTGCCGGGCAATTCGTTATTAGGTAGATCACGATTGAAGGTAAAACCATCCCATTGCACATCGAAAGAAAGCTTACTGAAGTCCACACTCCTTTGTGCGTATGCCCCGGAAAGCCCTGCAGAGATCATGCTGGAATGACCTAATGCCAAGTGATAAGCTGCGAAACCGACAAATCGGTTCAAACTTAAATCGCCATCACCTGCCTTATCGTTGAATATAGCAGCACCTATCCCCATCCAGCTGTTAGATTCTGTACTGTGCAGTAATTGAAAATCACCATAGGCCGACATGGTTCTGTACGGTACGGGAATAGAGCCCCACTGGTTTCTATAGTTGGCCCCTACCCGATAATCATTCTCGGGCATAAGTCCGGTATTTGCCGGGTTCAACAACATAGGGGCATGATAGTATTGCGAAAAATGGATGCCCTGAGCCTTAAGTTCGCCGTGACCCAAAACTCCCCAAACCGCAATAGTAAAGTAAATCCAAGCCTTCTTCATAACTAACGCAATAATGTAATATTCCCCTGTTTTGTTGCAGTTGTTCCATCATAAAATGTAGCAAAAAGTGTATAGGCGTATACTTCTACTTCTTGCTCCTTTCCTTTATAGGTACCGTCCCAGCCGATATTGATATCATTGGATTCGAATACCAGTTCTCCCCAGCGGTTGTAAATCTTGAACACCATCGATGCTACTGAAGCGCCGCGGACATACAATATATCGTTGTTTCCGTCACCGTTGGGTGAAAATGCTGAGGGCACATCAATTAGCGGACGGATATCGGCTTCTACTTCGCGACAATAAATATCCTGACAGTTTTCTGGAGAATAGGCAGTCAAACAAACTCGGTAGCGTCCCGAACGTTTGTATAAATGTTTAACATGCTCATCATTTAGGTGTGTGCCATCACCCAAGTCCCACTCATATCGCACTGCATCGGTCGATTTGTTAGTAAATTCGATCGGAATATTCGTTTTCGGAGAATTAGGCGAATGATCAAATAGGGCATTAGGCATCGGATTAACATGGATCTTCTTAATGATTGTATCGACCCCATTACAAGACAAAGGATTCTCAACTACATAAGTGACGGTATAAGTACCGGTATCCGGGTAACGATGTCTCGGATTTCGATCGGCAGATTGCGTACCATCACCGAAATCCCATAGCACCCCGGTAGCGTTTACAGCCATATCGAAATAAACATCTTCTTGTGCTATGCAAATGGTATCGGGAATACTCATATTGGCCTTCACGTAATTGGTATCAAATGTAATGATCCCCGTAATCGTGTCCGGACTGTTGCAGGCTGTAGAATCTGTTACGATCAGTCGGATCGTATAACTGCCCGGACCCGGAAAGCTATGCAAAGGCGGTGTTTCTCCTGTATAACCCGACCCATCTCCAAAATCCCAATCAAACCTGGTATTCTGGTCGGCCGCAGCCTTATAGGAGAAGGTAGTTCTATTCTCAAAATTAGCTCGATATGGATCACAGCTATCCACGGTAGTGTATGTGAATGCAGCATGCATCTCACTAGTATCAACTTTGATAGTGATATAGAAGGTATCTGTCAGCTGATTGCAACCATGAGGGTTAGAAGCGATTAGTCGGACTTGATAACTCCCCGGATTGGTAAATGTGTGCGCGGGTTCCTTACTGGTATCGAGCGGTGAACCGTCACCAAAATCCCACAAATAATCAGTAGCATTGGTGGAGGTGTTGGCAAATTGTACAAACAACGGCATACATCCCTCAGCTTCAGGTTCCGCCGAAGCGGTGGCATGTACCGCACCAAAGTTGAAAGCTATTTTTACAGCAAGCAGATTACAATTGTTGCTACGATTTTGCGGACTATAAACGCCTGGGGTTGTAGGCACAGCAGAAGTACCACCGCAGCCACCACAAATTGCCTGATAGATCACCCCGTTTTTATCGAAACGACTAGTACCGCCGTCCACATGTTCAAACACACCATTACCACCATAGTAAGTAGCATACATCAAGTCGGCCGCATCTTTTGAAAAAACGATAAAATAAAAATCCATCCCATCGGTGGTTTGCTGGAAAGCGGGATGCGGGTGCGGAGCCAGGGTAAGCGGCATACCGTTAGTATTACTACCAGGCAGGGCGTAAGGTCCTCCACCCCAACCGGAGATGTAAACGTTATGACATGTATCGACCAAGAACGCCACCGGCGTGATATCAATTACAGAGGAAGTACCCGATCCAAATACGGTAGAATAGATATTGGTATTCAAATTTGGGTTCAGCTTCATGATGAACTGACTCGAGTTGGGATTCGAATAAACCCCGGCAGTCACCGGAAATGTGCCGCCCAAAGAGTTTCCGGTCACATAGACATCGTTATCGACATCGACTTGAATCCCAAAAACCTGGTCATAATTGCTTCGTCCGATAAAAGTACCTGCAGCCCGTTGATAGGTACCGAAATTTTGAAATTTCATGATAAAACCATCGGCGAGTCCGCCCTGATAAGTCGGCCATAATCCACCGGTCACCATTGGGAAATTACTACTCGCCGTTCCCCCGGCCACGTAAACAAATTGTTCAGAAGTGTCCAAGGCCAATACGTAAGCTGCGTCGTAGTTGTTACCACCCAGATAAGTCGCCCATTTTAGCGTATCCAGATTGGTATTAAACTTGATAACCAAGGCATCCTGAATGCCTGCGAAAGTAGTTTGAGTAGCATTTAGCAGCGGCACATTGTTGGATTGCGTAGGCGCCGCCACGTAGATATTATTTTGGCGGTCCACGATTACTTCTGTTCTTCCATCATCTGCGTAACTATACTTGATACTGCTGATAGTTAAAAAATTAGCTGCTACATTGACGCCATCATCTCCTGAGCCACCGTAGTAGGTGGAAGCCATCAATGTCGTACCGGTTGGATTAAACTTGGCTATGAAGATATCACAGCTGCCGTTGTGCGACTGATCGTAAGAACCTGCGGTGACGGGAAAATCGTTTGAATAAGTACGACCGGCTACAACCAGGTTTCCACTTTTATCAACGATCATACTATGTGGCTGTTCATTATTGGTACCACCAAAAAATGTCGAGAACAATAAAGCGGTGCCGTCAGCTGTGAATTTTGTGATCGTGATATCACACCGAAAACTAGCATTACCACCGGTGCCACCACCTCTGAAGGTAGTCTGATATGCCCCCGTGGTAGTAGGAAACTGGGGACCGTCGACGGTCCCTCCGGCATAAAAATTCCCAACTGAATCATAAGTTGCAGAGTTCCCCCAGCTATCGGAGACCGCACCGATAAAAGTCGCGAACTCCACGACCGGATCGATGATCAACGTTTCGCCTTTATTATAACCCTGAGGAAATGAAAAGCTCACGACATTCCCGTTCAGCTTATAATTGCATCGAACTTCTGTTTTGACCCCATCGATTAATTGATAAGCATAAGGTTTGCGCTCTATTATCGTACCTACTGAAGTGCGAATTTGCAAAGCTCCATTGCGTAGGCTCACCCCTTCAATACCTTCATAGCGAAGTTTAATATCAGATACCGCGCCGTTTGGATGAACGATGAAATCGTATTTCATATTCCCCTCTTCTGAAGCAATCCGAATATCTACCCCTTCATAAATTTGTCTGTAATTCACCACTTGTACCGGATGAATCCCCGATTTCCATTTGCTTTTATCTGCTCCCAGAAAATAATTGTAATAGTGTGACAAAGCTTTTTCCGATGAAACCATTGCCCTTCGCGCACCTTCGAAATGCATCTTATACGCATGAAAATCGAGTAAAGGTGGCGTATTTAGTTTGCCATGTTTGAAATCGGCTATTTTCACGGCATTGTCTGCAGCGCCCACTACGAAAGTGAACGCTTTTGGTTCCAAATAAATAGCAGCATTCCCGGTCATTGCCCGGTACAAAAAATTGCCATCCCATTGACCCTCGTTGGCGACATACTCTAAGTTGTACGCATGCGCTGTAATGTCATGTGCTCTGACAGGAAATGAAAAAACCAGTAAGGCATATAATAAAGGTAGATATCGATTCATCATTCGGCAGATTACTTAACTCCACAGTAAATTTAACAAAAATTAGTAATAATAATTCCAACATGCAAAACGATTGCCCCTGCATTCCCGAATTACAAGGTGCAGTATGTCATTTGAAGCCGCTATCTGATTAGCTTACAATCTTATCGGCGCAACTGCTACTGGCAAATGCCTCCGGCTTTGCCTTGAAGGCAAAACCCATTCCGAGGATATACCCCATAGCTTCTCTCAATGCTATATTGGATTCGAAATTAGGGTTGGTATTGATATCGGCGTGCACCTCCATCTCAATATTATACTTATTGAATAAGTCGCAGAGATCGTAGGCGATTTCAATACTCTTGGCCACTTCCAATAGCATTCGTTCTCTGATACTTCTTTGGCGGGTGTCTGTTTCGTTATGGATAAACATGAAACCCCCACGCTTCTCTCTCAGAAACACGATCACGGTTGCATATTCGGTTTCTGCGCCTCGCACCTGTGAATCGGTACCAATACAAACCTTTAGTTTGTGACCAGCCTTCCGTTCCCGTACAATTACTTGTTCTACAGCATCCTTTATAGGTAGGCGGATGCGTTCTCCATTAAAAGTACGCCAAAGCATAACTGAGAGTTTAAATAGTGAGTTAACCTGATCGCATTAATTTATTTTCTAAATAGTATTCTTTAAAGTTAAAAGAAAATTGCTAGTTAACGCGCTCCAGCCACCTCGATAAAACAATTGAATCAAAAATATCGTTATTTAATCTTTAAATTATAAAATTTAAATCTGTTATAATTAATTGATATTAAACAAGTTAAGCCAAATTCCATAGTTTTCAGCTCTGAAGGTGTGTATTATGAATGAGTGGTTGAAAGATTTTGTTCAACAATGGATCTGGCTGAGCAAAACTGAAAGGATCGGATTTATCTGGCTTACCATCTTGCTGGTATTATTATTAATAACACGGTTTACCCTTTCCCTTTGGGTGCGACCCGATCTCGATAGGCAAGCGGAACAAGCATTGGTGCAGGCATGGGAAGACCGGCAAAAGGCAATGATCGAGGAAAGTCGTACTAAGGACAGCTTGTTCTATTTTGACCCTAACCAATTGGATAGTATTGGCTGGAGGCATCTCGGACTAAAGGAGCATACCATACGGCTACTGCTTAATTGGCGAAAAAGCGGAAAGAAATTCTATAGAAAAGAAGACCTGAAAGCAGTTTATACGCTTGCCGACAGCACCTATCAAAGACTGGAACCCTATATTCAGATCACAGTACTCTCGAACCCTGATAATAAGCGCGGGTCGAAGAAAAGAGCTACTACCATAATTGAATTGAACACCGCCGATTCGGTCCAATTAGTAAGTCTATGGGGAATCGGTCCCAGGCTGGCCAAATCAATTATTTCCAGAAGATCCGCATTGGGAGGTTTCGTGGAAATCGAGCAATTATTAGAAATCTATTCATTTAAAGACACCGTAATAAAATATCTGCAACAAAATGTTTGGGTGGATACCGGCAGGGTGACCAAGATAAATATAAACAAGGCTGACAAAGAGCAGCTTGCGGCACATCCTTATATTGGATCGGCTTTGGCAGCATCGATTATAGAACAAAGAAATCAAATGGGATATTTTAGAAATATAGAGGATTTAACGGTCGTTTCGTTGATGAATGAGGAAAATTATCGTAAAATTGCGCCATACCTTACAGTTTATTGATATTATGAATTTCGCTCTTACAGATACACAAGTGCAGATTGCCAACATGGTGCGTGATTTTTCTGAGAAGCATATCCGTCCGGAAATGATGGTTTGGGATGAAGCACAAATTTTCCCGGTAGACGTATTTAAAGAAATGGGTAAACTGGGATTGATGGGCGTAATGGTTCCGGAAGAATATGGAGGTAGCGGACTAAGTTATTTCGAATACGTGACTGTTATTAGCGAAATCGCTAAAGTATGCGGATCTATCGGGTTATCGGTAGCAGCTCATAATTCATTATGTACGGGTCATATTCTTTATTTCGGCAACGAAGAACAGAAAAGAAAATATCTGCCAAAACTTGCAACTGGCGAGTGGATTGGGGCCTGGGGCTTAACTGAAGCCAACACAGGTAGCGATGCGGGCAATATGAAATGTACTGCTGTCAGACAGGGTGATGAATGGGTATTGAACGGTACAAAAAACTGGATTACACACGGCATTACCGGAGATGTAGTCGTAGTATTAGCTCGCACCGGCGAACCCCGTGCAAAGAAGAATATCACTGCATTTATAGTGGAACGTGGCACTCCCGGATTCAGTGCAGGGAAAAAGGAGAACAAGTTGGGTATGCGGGCATCGGAAACCGCGGAATTGATTTTTGACAATTGCGTCATTCCGGATGCAAACCGTCTGGGTGAAATGGGCGACGGATTTATGCAGGCGATGAAGGTATTGGACGGAGGACGGATCTCAATTGCAGCGCTATCTTTAGGGATTGCCAAAGGGGCTTACGAAGCTGCTGTAAAATACGCCAAGGAACGTCATCAATTTGATCAGCCCATCGCTAATTTTCAGGCAATTGCCTTTAAACTGGCGGATATGGCAGTGAAAATTGAAGTAGCAGAAATGCTCACTTTGCAGGCTGCTGATTTACGTAATCAGAATTTGCCCATGACCAAAGAATCTGCCATGGCTAAATACTACGCCTCTGAAATAGCAGTTCAAATCGCAACCGATGCTGTTCAAATTTTTGGTGGATACGGTTATACAAAAGATTTCCCGGTAGAGAAATTTTACCGTGATGCCAAGCTTTGTACTATCGGAGAAGGTACATCCGAAATTCAGAAACTGGTTATCGCCCGGAATATTCTGAAGTAAGCGGATTTTAACGAGTATCAGTACAGCCGGCATCTAATTTCTATTTGCACGGGTCAAACAACATTCGGTTACCTCAATGAATCTAACCGTAAACAATGCGGTATTATCCGCCGCTCTAAAGGATCTAACCGAAAATACGGATCGGAATCGTTATACTCAGCTTTTCATTCGCCTTGTATCAGCGCTCCGACCCGAAAACGGTATTACTGCAGAGGAAAAGGTCGCCTATCTCATAGAGCGACTGGAAAGCAATAAACAATTGCAAGCCGCTTTCCAAAAGATGATTGCCGGTTTGCTCAACCAAAAAGATTGCTTTAGCATATTTACAAGAACGGGGATTCTGAGCAGTCCGGGGTTCTTTCCCGAACTGTTCCAGAAACTGAAACATATTATCCTGCCTCCCTTACCTGATAAAAGGAGCTTGGAATTTGTCATCCGGCAGGCTTTCAACAAAAAGAATGATTTTATCTGGGTAAATTCCGTACCGGATAATCTTTGGGTAAGGCTTTTTGGCCTCATGTCGTTCGACATGAACAAAATGGCGCCCGAACTGACATCCTATCTTACCAATGCACTTACTGTATTGTCCTATCGGGTTTCTTCCTTAGGATTGGAGGAAGAAATTCATCAGAATATCTCTTCTGATACCGATATGACAAGTCCGTTTCTCGAGCAGAACGCTGTTATGTTGCAGTTAATTCAGGCTGTTCAACACAATAACCAGGAATACGTTAACCAAAAAGCAGTATTGGCGATACGCCTGCTGCATACGTGTAACGGCATTCTGCAAACAATCCGAAAGAGCAGCCAGAAATACGGCACCAGTTTATCGCAAACTTACCTTCTGGTTCGAACCGAGCAGCAGATAACCCGAATGCTGCATATCATTTCGCTACTGACGGATGAAACTTTAGTAGAAGCTCCCCTACTCACCTCTGTTCGATTTTTTAAAGAGGTCGTAGAAAGCGAAAATAAGAGAAATAGTGTCCGTGAGCTGGTGCGAAAAAATACGGGATTGGTCGCCTACCAGATCGCAGAACACAAGGGTAATACAGGTGAACATTATATCACTACCACCCGGAAAGAATACTGGTTGTTTCTGTTGTCGGCAGCAGGTGGAGGTGCCATCATTTCCTTTATCGCCTTGTTCAAAACCCTGCTGCACCATGCAGATATGGCGCCATTCTGGGAATATTTTGTTTACGGCCTCAACTACGCGGTGGGTTTTGTCTTACTGCAGATAACCCATACCACGCTGGCTACTAAACAGCCGGCTATGACCGCCTCTACTTTGGCAGCTTATCTAGATGAACGAAAGCAAAAAAAGCCATCCTTACAAAATGTCGCCTATTCCTTTGTACTCGTCTGGAGGAGTCAGACAGCCTCCTTTATCGGCAATCTGGCAGTAGTATTTCCGCTCTCTTGGGTACTGGCCTATCTATATGAACTGGCCTTCGGTGAAAAACTAATTACACCGGGTGAAGCTCAAAGTTACCTGGACAATCAGAATCCCTTAGTAAGCCTGGCTTGGCTCTATGCTTGCATTACCGGCATTTTCCTGTTTGTATCCGGTATAATCTCCGGATATGTCGATAATCTGGTCCGCTTTAGAAATATTCCCGGTAGAGTACGTGCCCATCCGCTTCTCAAAATAATGTTCAAACCGGAGCGAAGAAATCAAATTGCTGCCTATATCGACGGCAACCTTGGGGGCTTCGCAGGTAATATTGCTCTGGGGTTCTTTTTGGGATTTGCGCCGCTGATCGGAAAAAGTCTTGGTTTACCCTTTGACATCCGCCATATCACAATTTCTACGGCAAATTTTGCCTTCGGAATACAAGGCTTGAACAACAATATCCATTGGATAGAATTGAGCTTTGTAATTATCGGTGTGTTGGGAATTGGTTTTCTGAATTTTCTGGTGAGCTTCGGACTCGCTTTCTGGGTGGCAATGCGGTCCAGAGGAATGAAAATCCGAAGCTATATAAGCTTGTTCCAATTTGTAGGACGCTACTTTAGAAAATACCCGTTCGACTTTTTCTGGCCACCCAAAACGAAAAGAAATATCGAAGCTATATTCAATCCGCCGGCAAGTTCGAATGGCAAAACAAAAAGTAGCGACCACGAGTTTTTTGAACCATAATCTGAATTCTGTCCGTATTTTAAAGAATTGGTTCGTATTTTAGCATAAACGCATACTTACGAAACTAATATTCTTTTAACTGCATTGCATAAAGCGACCAAACCTCAGGGCTTAATCACACAACTATGGAATCCAAAACAAAAATCCTCGTCCCCACCGATTTCTCTCCAACAGCCGAGAAAGCATTAAAATATGCTTTGCATGTTGCAGCAAAATCTAAAGGTGAGATCTTCCTGTGTCATATTTATACTCCGGTATCCAACCCTTTTATTGAAACGGTTTCGGAGCGTTCGACCTATAATTATGAATATGAGCAGGAGTTGATGAGTGACCTACACGCGCTCAGGGCTAAGGTTGGATCCATTGCTCCGGAAGTAAAAATCACGACGGTGCTCGGTCGATCCCCATTAGTAGGATCCATAGCTCAGTTTGCCGAAGTACATGATATCGACATGATTATCATGGGTACTCAGGGTGCTAGCGGACTGAAAAAAGCGGTTGTGGGTACCGTTGCGGTTAGAATTATTGAAAAAATTACCATCCCGATATTGTTGATTCCGGAGGAGTATGAATGGCAACCACCAAAGTCATTGGTTTTGGCTACCGGATATCATCAGGACGATAGAGAAGCACTCTATGTTGCAGGCACCATAGCAGCTATGTTTGGCGCTTCGATCAAAGTGGTACACTTAGTAGATATAGACAAGGAAGATCCTGAAAAAGCCACCGGTTCATTCGAAGAATATGCCGGCTCTCTTCAGACTGCAGCAGAAAAACTTCCGCTAACGCATGAACTACTCCCGGTAAAATCGGTGTCAGAAGGGTTGACGCAATTGGCAAACGAAATACCTTTCGATATGCTGATCATGGTCAAAAGACAAAAGACATTCTTTCAGAAATTTTATATGGAGAGTATGACCAACCAAGTGGCATATCTGACACAGAAGCCGTTGCTGGTTATACCCGCCAAATCCTGATAGGAGCAGGACAATTAGTATTTATTTTCACCAAAATGTATAATTATGAATGACCTGGAACACCAGATCAAGCTTTTTATTTATCGTTACAAAAAATACTTCCGGAAAATAGCTCTTGGAGTATTAGTGCTCATTCTGCTCCTTACCTCTATCCGTACCGTCGGTCCGGAAGAAGAAGGTGTAGTAATCAATCTGGGGAAATATAATAGAACAGTTAAGCCCGGGTTGAATTTCATTTTGCCGTTCGGCATCGAAAAAATGTATAAAATTCCGGTGCAAAGGCAGCTGAAACATGAATTTGGTTTCCGCACCAATTCAACAGGTAGTAGAACAGAGTACTCCAGCAAAAACTACTATGAAGAATCGTCGATGCTCACGGGTGATCTCAATATGGCAGATGTAGAATGGGTAGTCCAATACCGAATCGTCAATTCTTTTCAGTATCTCTTTCGAGTTAGAAACGCTGAAAAAACCCTCAGGGATATGTCGGAAGCTGCCATGAGAAAAATCGTTGGTGACCGTACCGTCAACGAGGTGCTCACGGTAGGTCGTCAGGAGATCGCCACCAGTGTAGAGGCGCTGCTCCAGCAAATGTGCAATGACTATGAGAATGGCATCAGAATCGACCAGGTAGTATTGCAAGATGTGAATCCTCCGCAACCGGTAAAACCATCTTTTAATGCGGTTAACCAGGCACAACAAGAACGGGAGACTTTGATCAACCAAGCTGAAGCGGAATACAATAGTGTTGTGCCACGAGCAAAAGGGGAAGCGCTGGAGACTATTCAACTTGCCGAAGCTTATGCTTTGAACCGGGTGAACAAAGCAAAGGGGGAAGCTGAACGCTTTATTGCGCTTTATGAAGAATACATCAAGGCCCCGGATGTCACTAAGAAAAGAATTTATTTGGAAACGATGCAGCGCCTGTTGCCAAAACTTGGCAATAAAATCATCCTAGATGAAAAGGGTAATAATGTAATGCCTTTATTAAACATGGTGCAGGAACAAAAATCTAAATAAAATGAAACCTAAACATATTCTCGCCATTGTCGGCGCTATTCTTATTATTGTTCTGCTTAACAGCAGTGTATTTATTCTCAACGAAACCCAACAAGCTATCGTTACGCAGTTCGGGAAGCCGGTCGGTGCACCCAGAACACAACCGGGAATGAATTTCAAAATACCTTTGATTCATAAAGTTCAATTCTTCGATAAACGCTATTTGGAGTGGGACGGCGAAGCGAATCAGGTACCTACCAAGGACAAGAAATTTATTTTTATCGATGCCTATGCGCGCTGGGAAATAACCAACCCGCTGCAGTTTTTCATTCGTTTGCGCGATGAACGTTCCGCCAAGTCCAGATTAGATGATATTTTGGATGGTGAAACCAGAAATGCAGTAGCCGCCCACGAATTGCTGGATATCGTGCGTTCTACCAACAGATCTCCTGAAATCTCAGAAGAAATTATCGGTCAGATCGAAAAGTTGGACCAAATCCAGCTGGGCAGAGATACGATTGAGAAGATTGTTCTTGCTAGGGCCAATCAACGTACTACTGACCTCGGTATCCGTATTTTGGATTTCCGTTTTAAGAGAATGAATTACGTTGATGAAGTTCGCGACCGGGTATATGATCGGATGATCAGTGAACGAAAAAGAATCGCGGATCAGTTTCGCTCTGAAGGGCAAGGTGAGGCCTCCAACATCAGAGGTAACAAGGAAAAAGATCTGGCCTTAATTCAATCTGAAGCTATTCGCGAAGCTCAAATCATCAGGGGTAAGGCAGATGCGGAAGCTACTGCTATTTATGCCAGAGCCTATAATCGCAGTCCGCAAGCGAAGGAACTATACAGATTCTTGAAATCGATGGAGACTTTGGAAAATTCATTGGACGAACAAAGTAGTATCATTCTGACTACTGACAATGAATTGTTCCGATTCCTTAAAAAGACCGATTAATGAATCAAGCGAATATTGACAATAGAATTTTTTACCTGTCGACTTGCGATACTTGTAAAAGAATTCTGAAAGAAATTGATGCAAAGGGCAAGGGGTTCATTTTGCAGGATATCAAATCCGAACCCTTAACGGAGATGCAATTAGACGCTTTGAAGGAAATGGCAGGTAGTTATGAAGCATTGTTTAGCAGACGATCTAAGCAGTTCCGGCCGTTAGGACTGCACGAGCAAACGCTTGGTGAGTCAGACTATAAGAAGTACTTATTACAGCACTATAGTTTCCTAAAGCGCCCGGTGATAGTGGCTGGTGATAGGATTTTTATTGGTAGTGACCAGTGGAGAGATTTTTATCAATAAACGTTAGTCTTGATTGTTTTCCGCCGGCAGACAGAAAACCGCACAGCGAGGTCCTTATTTATGTTCTTTTGCCTTAAACCGAGCGACGCGAGTTCATCGGCACCATTGAAAATGGGGCGCACTGCAGTGCGCCCATACAGTTTTCTGACAACGCCGGAAAACCGCACAGCCGAAGGCTTCGCACGTCGAGGACGAAGTCCGAGACACGA
>CAZWPF010000043.1:0-6163 GCA_964636205.1 uncultured Chitinophagaceae bacterium
ACGCCATCGAGGCCTACTCCGACTCGCTCCGCCGCGAGCTCATGCTCCTCGACATAATAGCGAGCTCGAATATATGCGTGATCCAACAATATCAAAAGTCGCCTGCCTTGTTCTGATTCAGGATCAATTATCTCCATTATCTGAGGAGCACAGCGCCGGCAATACTGAAATAACTTAGAAATAGAATGCGATTTCAGTTCATACCCGGTCAGCGCAACCAATAAAGAACGCAGTGGCAACTCTACCGCCTGATGCAACAGAAAAACCGTCAGCTCCGGCTCATCTCGTCGATAAGCATACCAGGCACTTTCCAAAAAAGAAACCCCTCTGGAATACCCTAAATAAAAATCCCGTCCCGCCTTTACCAAAATTGCTTTAGCGCGTTCCTTCAATGTAAGAGGCATAGCTCGTTTGCCGCAATCATATAACAAATTGTCCGGGGCACAAGCTACAGAGAAATAGATATCACCTTCCAACAAACGACGCATTATGTCGGTCGACCTATACAGCGTATATGTAAAAGGAGGCAATCCCTTAGCTCCGTCGGCAATACTCATGTGACACTCGTCGAATGACCTCGGACAAGAATCAGGCAAGATGATTAGCAGATCGGGGTTATTGGGTTGGTGCCTGAAATAGCTATCAGCCAGAAAAACCCGCTCCGGCTGAATCGAATTTATAATCGCCTGCACAATCTTCAACAGCGATCCGTATAAGCCACCAGCTGTCTTGTCCGAATGAAGCAATCCGGCTGCCGCACTTAACGAATTGTACGAATCCTCAGACTGTAAGATCCATTCCGCCAGCCCATTCTCTCTCATGCTCACAAGTTAAAATATGTACCACAAATGCCGCTTCCACCAGTTTGTAAATACCATTGCAAATGCTGAAAAAATTAGAACTGCCCAGGGTTTCATAAATACTGAACTGACCTATTGCCGAGTCAAAAATCATTCTAAACTCGTCCCTCCACGCGGGTAAAGTATTTTGGTGAAACAGAGCTTCGAAAACCAAATAGGGATCCATCACTTCACGTGCATCCAAATGCCTCGGAAACCAATCCCATACTCCCACATCCTCAAATGCATCTGCATAACGGGCACCGATCCTCTGCAATCTTCCCTCCAGCTCCATGCGAGTAGGCGAAGTACCAAGTATATCACGTGAACCCGTCGGCTCAGATTGAGACAGCAACCAAGCAGCTTCTAATAAACGCTCTAAATCTTCGAACAAATTAACTAAATCCGAAAAAGGCTGTCGCAGTGTACAACCATAATCACAAGCTGCAGAAAACCAATCGTTCAAATCCTCCAAACACACCGATAGACGAACTCGACTATAAAACCGGTGCAAAACTTTCTTAGGCTGCTCTATCTCATCTCGATAAAGCCTCAGCGGAAAATGCTCCCAACTATGATGTTCTCCAAATGGCATATCTTATCGATTTTATTGTGACAAAATAAATTACGGAGGCACGGCCACAGCGGATTTATCAATAAATCCGGCAGCAACGAAAACCACAAAATTTGATTGTGGAGATGCGGACGACCTTACGAAAACAGTGTAATCACAACCAATTTGCCCGATTGAAATAGTTAAGCCGCGAATACTGAAAGGACAAATTACTCCGGGAGTATTACTACTTCCATTATTTTTTTATTAACTTCGTAAGGGATTGCTTTTTCAGCGGATACAAAATTATGACTACTTAGAAGAACTAACAAATTATTTTCTAACTTTTTCTAAAAAACTTAGATTATGAGGCTGATTGATCGTTTGCAGCAGTATCTGAAATTTCGAAAATTAACCCCCTACGCTTTTGAACGTAGCTGTGGTTTGGCCAATGGCTATCTGGCAAAACAAATGAGTGGTCGCGGTCGGATTGGCTCGGACATTCTGGAAAAAATCATTTCAATTTACAAGGATTTAGATGCAAAATGGCTGCTAACCGGCGAGGGCGAAATGTTAACCCATTCATCTAATAATATTTTAGAAGAAAGTCGTACGATATACTCCGACAACCGGGATGATATTATTCGAATCCTTAAACATCAAATTGCAACGCTGGAATTGTTCAATTCTGATAAAGACAAAATCATTGGCTTGCTGGAAGCCCAATTGTATTTAGAACGAGAAAAACACTCGATACAGGTATAAAAATTAAGCTAATATACTGGCTAATACCGGACCGGTTCGTATTTGATTGTACTTTTGCACGAAATACAAACTTATGCAACTTACCAAGCCGGTACCGGTAACCTGGATCGCATCATTTACGGGTTCGAAAATTTCGGGCAATTCGGATCAATATGCTACCGGCCTGAACGAAATACATAAGGTCGTTCCAGGGGATGTATCTTTTGTAGATTTTGAAAAATACTATGATAAATGCTTGAATTCGGCAGCTACTATTATCATCATCAATAAAGAGGTTGCTTGTCCCAAGGGAAAAACTTTATTAGTTCACCCTGACCCATTTTCTGCCTACGTCAGTCTGGTAAAACATTTCCAACCCTTTACCCCTGCACATCAGCCCATTAGTGATTCAGCTTTAATTGGCGAGGACACGCATATTCAGCCCAATGTGTTTATCGGGAATAATGTTCGTATTGGTAACAATTGCTTAATTCATGCCAATGTCACCATCTACGATAATTCAGTTATCGGTGACAATGTGATTATTCATTCAGGCACGGTCGTAGGCGCAGATGCTTTCTATTTCAAACGGAGAAAAGATCGCCAGGTGCAATACGACAAACTGGAAAGTTGTGGCAGAGTAATTATCGAAGATAATGTGGAAATAGGAGCCTGCTGTACCATCGACAAAGGGGTAAGTGGTGACACGATTATCGGGCGGGGTACTAAATTGGACAATCAAGTACATATCGGCCACGGTGCGGTAATAGGTGCCAACTGCCTATTTGCTGCTCAGGTAGGCATCGGCGGTAAAGCGATTATCGAAGACAACGTTATTCTATGGGGCCAGGTGGGTGTAAGCAAAGATCTCACCATTGGTAAAAATGCTGTTGTGTATGCTCAGAGCGGTGTAGCTTCCAGCATCGAGGGCGACAAAACGTACTTTGGCAGTCCGGTAGGTGAAGCAAGGGAAAAAATGAAAGAATTAAATTGGGTGAAACGCATTCCGGCAATCTGGCAGCTGCTGAAAAAGGACAATTAATCTACTATCCCTGTCCTCTCTAAGACCCTAAATTAGATGATCGTATATTTGATTCGTACAACCATTCCTCATGCATCAAATAGCGATCATTTCAGCAAGTGTTAGAAAAGGCAGAAAAAGTCATTGTGTAGCTCTCTTTCTTGAACGTTATATCAATCGTTCAAACAAAGCCAAAGCTTATATTCTGGATTTAAAGGAATATCAGTTTCCAATCTTCGAGGAGCGCCTAAAATACATGGATTCTCCTAGCGAAAAGACAATAGATTTCGCAGAAAAAATTCGAGGCGCCGCCGGCGTGATCATTGTCACACCCGAATACAATGGGGGCTACCCTGCCAGTCTTAAAAACGCCATCGATCTGCTTGTGGAGGAATGGAAACATAAACCCATTTCGCTAGCAACTGTTTCGAATGGCGCTTTCGCCGGAACTCAAGTTGGGGCATCACTCCCGTTTATTTTATCTAAAATCGGCGCAGTAATAGTTCCTACCCCATTAAGAGTCCCCACGGTGCAGGATACCTTTGCAGAAGATGGCACTCCCGCTAATCAGGAGATGATGAACAAACGTGTAGATGCTTTCCTGAATGATCTTTACTGGCATATCGATATGGTTAACAGGAATGAAACAAACTAAGAATTTTAGAATTTCGTAACTTTTTATGTCTGAGTGGTTCGTTATCTTCGCGACAACTCTAATTAACTAAAAAAATAAGAATAGATGAGTACACCTCTTATAATAGGCGGCATAGTTTTGCTCCTGATCATTTGGCTGGTAAGTCTGTATAACCGTTTAGTAAGACTGAAAAACAACCGGGAAAACGCCTTCGCAGATATTGATGTGCAGCTGCGTCAGCGAAACGATTTAGTGCCACAATTAGTGTCCACGGTAAAAGGATATGCTGCACATGAAAAAGACCTTCTGGAGCGCATTACTCAAGCACGCGCAGCTGTAATGGGGGCAGGAACGATCAATGAAAAAATGACAGCTGACACTCAGCTCACGCACGCACTGCAAGGATTGCGTATTCAGGTAGAAGCATATCCCGATTTAAAAGCAAATCAGAACTTCTTGCAATTGCAGAACGAAATTTCTGATATTGAAAACAAACTGGCTGCTGCACGCAGATTCTTCAACAGCGCTACCAAAGAGTTGAATACGGGTATTGAATCCTTTCCTGCAAATATCATTGCAAAGAACTTTGGCTTTACCCGTCAACCCATGTACGAATTAAGCGTAGAGCAACGCCAAACAATGGAAGAACCGCCGAAAATTAATTTCTAATGTTTACCCCACCACTAATGTTGGTGGGGTAACTATGAATTTCCCACTCATCAGGGTTTCCGGCAAAAATCCAGAATCATCTTTCCGTATCTTTTAGATCAAGCATACCCTATGGCATATGTTGGCATACAGACGCAAATAAGCAGAAATAACCGAAACTCCATATTGCTTTTGGTTTCCTTTCCGCTATTGCTGCTAGCAATGGTTTATGCCTTTTTCGCTATTGTGATGGAAGATAAAACTGGTGTTACAGATGCCTTTGTAAACGTTATTCCATTTGTACTTATTGGGGTAGCCATTTGGTTTACTATAGCTTGGTTTGCCCATACCTCGATCATACAAGCGGCTACCGGTGCTCGTCCGTTGGAAAGGAAAGAGAATATGCGGGTGTACAACTTGGTAGAAAACCTTTGCATATCGCAGGGCATGAAAATGCCCAAAGTTTATGTAATTGAAGATCCGGCTTTAAATGCATATGCAAGCGGCATCAACGAGAAAACTTATGCCGTAACACTGACAAGAGGTATTATCAATCATTTGGACGATCCTGAACTGGAAGGTGTAATCGCCCATGAGCTTGCTCATATCCGAAATAGAGATGTTCGCCTGTTAATTATTTCCATCGTATTTGTCGGCATTTTCGCATTCCTGAGTCAGCTCGCATTGCGCAATTTGCTCTATTCAAATATGGGTGGCGGTCGGCGTCGCGATGGAAAGGACGGTGGTGGAGCTGTCATCATTATCGCTGCAGTTGTTATCTCAGCGATCGCTTATTTCATTTCCTTACTGCTGAAATTTGGCATCTCCAGAAAAAGAGAATATATGGCTGATGCAGCTGCAGCAGAAATGACACGCAACCCCTTAGCACTTGCCAGTGCCTTAAGAAAAATATCCGGTAATCCGCGTATTGCCCATGTTACCAACGAAGATGTAGCGCAACTCTTTATTGATCATCCACAGGTGAAAAAGGAAAATTCCTTTTCTTTAAACAGTCTGTTCGCAACACACCCTCCCATCGAAAAGAGAATTAAAGCATTGGAATCGTTCTAGTGAATCATTCCAATACTGTAGTTTCATTAAGTCCTCGAAATATTAGGGGAGGCAATTCCTTAATTTAATCAGAAAAAAAATTAATTTTATAGAGGGTCACCCCTCTTGCAATAGGCGCATTTTTAGCCATATTCGAATGTACTAATCCGACGAGATGAGAAAACTTTGGGGAGTAATATTCCTAATTCTGATAATTCCCGGATTCACCTCGGCACAATCTCCTGATTTCCGTTCTCAAAGCAACAGTACCTTCCTTTCGAATTATCAGATGGATAGTCTGCCTATAACTCATTGGCTCAACTATGGAAACCAAGTTATTTACCGGGATCCCGACAGCGCGATGATTCTTTATCGGGAGGCCTTTAAATTGGGTCTGCTCAATGGATACTATAGCGTCGTGTGTAAGGCTTTGCTGAATATCGGGTCATGTTATGGAGTTAAGAACGATTACCGTAGCGCGATTCTCCACTACCGTAAAGCATTGCCCTATTTCGTCATGCTACTGGAGGAAAGAGAACAAATCCTTTCCGATTTCAATGCAAATATGGGGGTAGCCTACTTCAAACTAGGAATAAACGACTCTGCGATTAGTCATTTACTCAATGCGCTGGAAATTGCAACCAAGGCAAAGGATACCCTTCGGATGATTCACC
>CAZWPF010000043.1:6173-24850 GCA_964636205.1 uncultured Chitinophagaceae bacterium
GTAAAATCTGCATCTGAGCTTTATCCTCAGTCAATCCAATACGCTCATCGTGCGATTCAATTCGCAGAGGATATCCGCGACAGCACCTATCTTTCACAGCTATATGGCATATTGGCAACTGCAGCAATTAATACCGGCGAAAGAGAGCGCAGTCTAGACTATATGCATCAGTCCTATCGATTCGCAAGAGATGCCAACCAAAGAAGCTATGCCCTGAGTAAAATGGGAGAGATTTACCTATCCAATAAAATGCCGGATTCTGCTTTATTCTATCTAAACCAATTCTTAATCCTAAATAATAAAACCAAGACACCGGTCAGTCAGGATATATATAGCAATATAGGCATCTCCTATCATTTACTAAAGCAAGATGAAAAAGCAATCCATTTTATGAAACTGGCGGAAAGCGCAGCCAAAAAAAATGAGGACACCTTAAAAACGGTCAACTTGACCTCCACCTGGTATATGATGGCGAAAATCCTCAATAACCAACACCGATACAAAGAAGCGCTGCACTACCTTTTCCTCTATATTGACCTCAGGGATAGCCTACTTAGCGCAGCCCGAAATGCCGCGATAGACTCCCTTGAAATAAAATACCAGATTGCAGAAAAAGACCGCGAACTATCCTCCAAACTATTATTGCTGGCGCAGGAGCAACAAAAGGTTGACCAGAGAAATTTCTGGTTGATACTCACCCTTTCCGGTTCATTAGCCTTAGTTATTATCGCCAGTATATTCTTCTACAATCTAAAGAATAAACAGCGTACACAATTGCAGTTGTTAAGACAAGAAAAGGAAATTAATCTATTAAGAGCAACTGCAAAAGGGGAAGAAAGAGAGCGTACCCGAATCGCTTATGAATTACACGACGGAATTGGTGGGATGCTCGCTGCCATAAAAATGAATTTCGGTGCTGTGAGACAACGCTATGAAAAGCTGTACGGATTGGAAGAGCTGAATCCTCTGATGGAGATGCTGGAAGATACCACTAAGGAACTCCGGAATACCGCACATAATTTAATGCCCGGAATTTTGGCTTCTCACAATTTGGCGGAGGCATTACAAATATGGTGTAGTAACGTTAATGTCACCGAAAAACTAAACATTAGTTTGAGACTAAATGGCATCAGCGATATGTTACCCAAAGATATCGAGCTGATGCTTTACAGAATGATACAAGAATTGGTTCAAAATATCATCAAACACGCACATGCGTCACATGCGGAAATAGACCTGAGCATGCGGGACGGAGAAATTCATATCTTCGTAGAAGATGATGGACTGGGTTTCAACTCTGGGAAGAACAGTGAAGGTTTTGGATTACAAAATCTCAGGTACAGAGTGCAAGCCTTGCAGGGAGAATTATATATTGATACGGCAGAGGGTAAGGGAACAGCAGTTAGCATACGACTCGATTTTGCAAAGATTAAAATGGCTTTTACTAAATGAATATCAAAATATCCATAGCCGATGACCATCCGATGATAATTGATGGGCTCCAGAACATGTTGGGAAATTTTAGCCATCTTACCATATGTAATACTTATCCGGATGGCGAAAAGCTGATGAAAGGTCTTGAAAAAGAACTGCCTGATGTGTTGTTACTAGATATTCAACTACCTGGAAAAACCGGAGATCAACTAGCGCCTGTTATTCTCAAAAAGTACCCGGGCATCGCTATCTTGATACTCACCAATTTCGATAATGCGATCTATCTGAATGCGCTGATGCAAACTGGCGTACACGGCTACCTTCTTAAAACAACCGGCCCCGATAAACTTCGAGAAGCTATTGAATCTGTAGCAAAAGGACAACGGTATATCGATGCTTCAGTCACAGATAAACTCAAAGAACTAGAGAAAATACGCAATAATTCTACCAATTCATCACTAAGCGCAAGAGAGAAAGAAATCTTACAATACATTGTAAATGGGGCTACTACCAAAAAAATATCTGAAGAGTTATTTTTAAGCTACTACACCGTCGAAAATTATCGTGCTAGAATTCTTTCTAAACTCAATGCCAAAAACGTAGCAGATCTGATCAGAAAATCTTTGATTCTGGGTCTCGCGAAATAAACAAAAAAGGCACCTAAAAGGTGCCTCCTCGGAAACAGGGAACCATTGTCCGAACAAAACGCTATTTAGCGTCTTATTATCTTTTCATTTCGAAGCAATCGATCCTGCGAATCCAAAATTTGCAGGATATATACACCCTGGGGATAAGAGCCCATTGAAATTGAATTTTCGGACACCTCTATCAACACCCTACCGTCCATTGAAGTCAACACCAATTTGACAGGAGCCTGACTCACAACATGAAGCATGTCGGTCACCGGGTTTGGATATACTTTAATTTAATCGAAGACTCTTTCACTTTCTAATATTCCGACATTGGTCACTTCATACAAAGCGGAAGTATCAACACAGCCATTGTCATCAGTAACAATTACTTGGTAAACTCCGTTTTCTGTCACCACATAAGCACTATCTGTAGCACCGTCAATAACCGCGCCTGCCTTTAACCATTGGTAACTGCTGAAAGATCTTGTAGTACTTAGGGTATAACCATCAGCTTGAATTGCCGGATCAAGAATTATCAACTCCAAATTGATGGTGAGCATACTATCACACCCGGCAATATTTGTTAGGTTTTGACGATATACTCCACTGGCGGTGTACCTGACCCCATTGAATGTGTATTCACGCCCACATTCCTTCAATTGAACAGAACCTGAGGAAGTATCAGAACAACGAAGTTTCATTAGAAATATATCCGCACTTCCTGCAGAGAGAAAACTAGTTTGACCCGCCCCGGGCTCCAAGTCTGCCAAACCGGTATAGTAACCACTTATAAATAAATTTCCAGCCGGATCGGTTGATATCCCATAACCAATATCCCATTGATCACCTCCTACGCTCCCCATCCAGTTATAGAGACCTTCAGGATGAAACTTGCCTATAAATACGTCTCTGGTACCAGTGGGACTTTTCACAGTATCACCATCACTGGAAATTGCCTGTTTATCGAAAAAACCGGTCACACTAATCATGGAACCACGACCGATACGAATTGCATAACCCACCTCGTCGCCGTCTGCGCCTCCAATTGTTTTATTCCACTGGTAGTTTCCCGCAGAATCATACTTGATGATGAATGCATCATATTCCCCAGCTGATAACATAGAATCGGAATAACTGTAAACTCCCGGAGTCGATGAGGTATCATAGAGATAGCAGGTATTGGAAAAATAACCCGTTACATACACGTTGCTATTATCATCCAGAGCAATACCCAACCCGTTATCATCTAAATCGCTGCCAATGCCCTTTGACCATAGATACTGACCGTCCTTATCTAGTTTAAGAACAAACCCATCGTTTATACCTTTTACTGATAAAATAGCTGCTGCGGCTCCCGGGTCGAAATCTGCCCAAGCAGCAAAATATCCCGTAACATAGCAATTACCCGTTGCGTCAACCGCAATATCATAACCATAATCACCATTGCCTTCACTACCTATCCGCTTCGCCCAAAGATATCTTCCGGCCGTATCGTATTTCGCAACAAATACATCCAGTCCTAAATTTGGATTGAAAATTCCGCCAGGGTAGGCAGTCAGGAAAGCAGTGTCTGCTATTGAAATACTTGGATTAAAATCTGTTTTACCCGAAAATGCGCCGGTTATATATATCTCTCCCGATGAGGCGATAGCTATACCTGATCCATAGTTTTGTCCAGTACCACCCATATTGATTGCCCATTTATACTGACCCTCCGGATTGTACTTAGCGATAAAAATATCATTGAATCCGGGTCCTGCAGTGAGTGTGTCCCTCCGCAGGGGATCGAATGTAGCCTTACCAAAGAAATAACCGGTCACATAAATATTGCCTTCTGCATCCAATGCTACACCGGTACCGTAATCATACCCCGTTCCTCCCATATTGATTGACCAGAGATACTTCCCTGAGGAATCGTATTTCGCTAGAAAAATATCTGTCTGCCCGTACGACCGCAATGTATCGACCCCTCTGCGATTATTAAAATCAGCAGTATTTCGAAACGTTCCGGTCACATAGGAATTCCCCTCGCTATCGGTTATTACCCGCTTACCTTCGTCAAAAGCTTCAGCTCCAATACTATTCACCCATTCCAGCTCCTGAGCACCCGCTCCCATACTAAGGAGAAGGAATAAGCCAAAAAATCTAATTCTAAATAATAATGTCTTCATGTGTATTTGATTTTGATATTTCGCGTAAAAGAAATGATGAGTACAAATACAAAAATCAAATACTAAATATTGACACAATAGACTGCATCCAGTCATTTTTGTGCAAATAATACGTGATATTAAAATGATAAAGGGAATGTAACAACAAAGATCTACTTACAATAATTGATCATTTAACCTTCTGACTCATTGAAATACTGATACACTATCCTGGCTTTACTTGCACCTATTATCCGGGTCAGTTCGCGTTCGGTCAGCGTCCGAATCTTTTGAACACTTCGAAATTCTTTTAAAAGTTCGGTAGCAGTTTTTTCTCCAATACCAGGGATCAGTTCCAATTCATTCTTTATAGTGCCTTTACTTCGCTGATTCCGATGAAATTTCAGACCAAACCGATGCACCTCATCCCTGATGCTGCGAATGAGTAAATGAGCGGGATGGTCATATGGTAACTGTAATGGCTCCTTGTCGCCCGGAAAGAATATAGATTCCTCCCTCTTCGCTAGTCCTACAACAGTCATCTTCCCCACCAATTCCAACTGGCGGATGCTCTCCATTGCTGCCCCCAACTGACCTTTCCCTCCGTCAATGATAACCAACTGCGGCAGGGACCGTCCCTCCTCTTTCAAACGCTTATACCGACGTAAAACCACTTCTTGCATTGACGCAAAATCATCTATTCCGGTCACTGTCTTGATATGAAAATGCCGGTAGTCCTGCTTAAAAGGCTTACCATCGCGGAAACAAACCATAGCCGCAACCGGAAAAGAACCTTGAAAATTGGAATTGTCGAAACATTCAATATGCACCGGTAACTCTGGCAAGTGTAAAGCTTGCTGCAGTAACTCCAATGTCTGATTGGGATCTCTGGTTCCAGTCATCAAACTTGCTTTCCGCCTCAGCTCGTTTCGATAGAAGTTTGCATTTTTAAAACTTAGATCAAGAAGTTTTTTCTTATCTCCTGCTTTCGGAATGGTGATCTTCAATTGCGGATGTGTAACATCGATCTCCATCGGAACCACTATCTCCAGAGCCTCACTTTTGAATTTCTCTCTAAATCTATCTACTGCTAATGAAAGCATTTCCGCCTCTGACTCCTCCAGTTTCTTCTCTATATGAAGGGGTTGCGCGTATATGATACTCCCATCACGCACCATCATATAGTGCACGAATGCGTTCCCTTCATCGCTTAAAATGCTTGCCACATCCAGATCACCCAAATGCGGATTTACAACCGTAGATTTACTGCTATAATTTTGGAGCGCATCGATCTTAGTTTTCACAACTGCGGCTTTCTCAAACTCCATCTCTGCTGCATATGCTGCCATACGCTCCCGGAGCCATCGAACTACTTCCCCCAACTTACCCTTGAGCAAATGCCTTACTTGCTGTAAACTTTTCCCGTAGTCTTCCTCAGATTGGAGTCCCTCGCAGGGCCCCATACAGTTGCCCAAATGGTACTCCAGACAAACCTTAAACTTACCTCTGTTTATATTGCCGGGTGATAGATTTAGACTGCAGTTGCGTAAAGGGATATTTTGTCTGATCAGTTCCAGCAGTTCTTTAACTTGCCCCACATCTGTAAACGGACCGATGTATTCTGAACCATCTCTGATAATATTTCGGGTCAAAAATACTCGGGGAAAATTTTCCTTTTTGATGACTACAAAGGGATAAGACTTATCATCCTTCAACTCGATATTATACCGTGGACGATAATGTTTGATCAAAGAATTCTCCAGTAAAAATGCATCGTGCTCTGAATCGGTAACTGTAAATTCTATTCGATCTATCAGAGAAACCAGTCTCCTAGTTTTGCTATTCCCGGCATTTTTATTAAAATAAGACGCGACTCTCTTCCTTAAATCCTTGGCCTTACCTACATACAGCAATTCTCCGGAGCTGCTATAGTATCTGTAACAACCCGGCTGATGCGGTATCGATGGTGCCACATTTGCAAATTCCTCCCTCGTCATTTCGCTCCCTCTTTTTCGGTAAAATCAAATTAAGAACTTCCAGACTATCTGAAGGTCCTTTTCCTTCCCGATAAACGGCTTGCTATATTCCTGAATCTGTATCAATTTCATGGGTACATAATACAATTTTTGATTGTCATCAGCCCAGAATGATTTCTTTTGTATTTCCATATAGATGGATAAAACCTTGTTGGTTGCAATATCCAGTCGAACATGCATCGATCGCATAGGGAGTTTTTCCTCCTTGGCCGAATAGTATAAAACAATCGCCCCTTGTCCGTCTCTGAAAACCTCAGCATTATACCGGTCCAAATAGCTCGGATCCCCGATATCGTACACAAAAAAGCGTTCGAAGATACTCTCCCAATCGGCCTCGAATGAATTACTCACCACAGTATCTGAAACACCATTCAATGTCATAATCTGATCTATCATCACCGGAACACCCCTATAATTGCGGAATTGATCCGCCGCAAATTCCCGAATTGAAAAATAGGTACCTTCATCGGTATCAGATGAAACATCTTCTTTTGTTTTACTGCTACAGCCGTACAAACCAATCAAAAGAGCTGCAGACAGCAAAGTCATCAATATTTTACGAGCCATTTTGATTTAGCTAGAATATACAAAGATAAGAATTGAGGCCGGGTAACTGATCTAGTTGATGAAACAGGGTACGATTTTGTTTATTATCTGTAAATTAGCTGAGGTTTCGGATATTTGACCTTTATGAATAAAACCACCCGCCTGATATTTGTTATTGCAGTGCTGCTCATTGTCGGCGGTATCTATTTTTATAGTAAATCGTCCTATAGTAAAACCAATCATACTTATTATGGTTACTATGATGATGTTCAGGGATTAGCCGAGGGTTCTCCGGTTCATCTCAGAGGTGTCAATATCGGGAAAGTAACCGGTATTGATTTTGAGCGCGAGCGAATTCGGGTCACTTTTACTGTTAAAAAGGAGTATCCGCTTACAGCGGGTTCCTCTGCAGCTTTGGTGTCGGGGAATAGCTTGCTCGACAATAAAAGTATTTTGATCAATACGGGTACAGAAACCAATTTGATACCTGACGGGGCGGTAATTCCTACCACCGTCGACCCCAGTGTAGTAGAAAATTTCGCTGTCGTAGCTGCGCCTGCTATCAAGAGTGCGCAAGAGATTTTAGATGCGACCGACTCCGGCTTAAGTATGCTGTTGCAGTTGATGAATACCGGCATGAGTTCCAAGTTTATCGATATGATCATCCAGATGGAATCACAAAGTCGGGGTCTCTCTGAACAAGCTGGCTCATTAAAAGATAAATCAGACACCTTCTCTGATCAATTTAAATCAGTTGCGACAGCAGTCAATTCTTTTAATGCATCCCGAATCGACAGTATTTTCAAAGGGGAAAATGCAGGAAGGACGGTTTTTAGCGGGGATTCATTGGGAAAACAAACAGTAGAATTGAAGAATTCCATCTCCAAGTTACGTCAGGAGTTACAACAACTCAATCAATCGGCTACCATGCAGGATAAAACCGAGTATGAGGATTTATCGCGATCTGTAGACTCCATAACCACTAGCATTCGAGAACTTGAAAAAAACCCGCCGGGGATCACCATACTTGGTGGTAAGAAGAAAAAATAAACTCACCGTCACTCGGGGAAACCATTGTCAAGGCAAATCAAGATTTTCATCCCTTCAATTTAACCATAAGCAATTATGAATTGGATACTACTAATTATTGCCGGGCTATTCGAAGTAGGCTTTGCTACCTGCTTGGGTAAGGCAAAAGAATCTACCGGCGCTGCTACCACCTGGTGGTTGATAGCTTTTTTGGTTTGCCTTTCCATCAGCATGACCCTATTGTATAAAGCAACGCAAACCTTACCAATCGGTACCGCTTATGCAGTTTGGACAGGGATAGGTGCTGTAGGTACTGTGATTGTAGGAATCATCTTTTTTAAAGAACCCACCGACTTTTGGCGTTTATTCTTCATAGTAACACTTATCGGCTCGGTGATCGGTCTCAAAGCCGTTTCCTGATCAATAAAATGCGTCTTGAATATGCTTGATTTCCACCACCTTACCTTTGTTCATTAAAACACTAATGATATCAAATTGCAATTCGGTATATTCAGGATGTTCCTCCATCCACTCTTCAGCTGCCTCCTTTAAAAACTGTTCTTTATAACTGTCGACAGCTTCTTCGGGGAAACCAAAGTCGAAACTGGACCGTGTTTTTATTTCCACAAACACCACCGTTTTGTCTTTCAACGCAATACAATCTACTTCTCTTCTACCATGTCGCCAATTGCGGTTCAGGATGGCATAACCTTTTTTTTCTAAATAGTTAATGCCTACTTGTTCTCCTTTTGCTCCTGTTTCAGTATGTTTGGCCATAGAAATTTAAAATAATGAAGGAACTGGTCCAAAATTTCAGCACCCAATTGGGGGAGGCTCTAATAATAGGGCAAAATTATCGTTTTAACACAGCAAAAAATCGATTCGATAATATTGTACTCAGCGGCTTAGGTGGCAGCGGGATTGGGGGAAATATTGTACAGCATTATACTGCGGACAAACTAAAAGTTCCCTTCCTAATTAATAAGGATTATTCGCTTCCTGCATTTGTAGGTGCCAATTCATTAGTAATAATCTCTTCGTATTCTGGAAATACAGAAGAGACTATTAGTGCCATGAAGCAAGCCCTGCGGTTAAAAGCTACGGTTGTGTGTATTACCTCCGGCGGTGAAATTGCAAAGATGGCATCCAAAAGAAAGCTGGATTGCATCTTGCTTCCTGCGGGCATGCCCCCTCGTGCTTGTTTGGGCTATTCTTCTGTTCAGGTGCTTTATACTTTAGCTTATTTTGGACAGATAGGATTTCAGTTTGAAAAAGAAATTGCAGGTGCGATTCGTCTGTTGAACGCGGAAGCGAAAACTATCCGTTCGGCCGGTCAAAAGCTGGCTAAAAAACTGCATGGTACTACCCCTATTATTTATTCAGGACCCGTTTATGAAGGTGTAGCAGTTCGATTCCGGCAACAAATCAACGAAAATGGCAAAATGCTTGCATGGCACCATGTCATTCCCGAAATGAATCATAATGAGTTAGTAGGTTGGAGAGATAAAGACGAAAGTCGGGCAGTTGTTTTATTTCGCAATGCTGATGATTCTGAGCGTGTCCGGATCAGAATGGACATCAATAAAAAAATCATCAAAAAGTACACCCCTAATTTTATCGAAATTGAATCCAAGGGCAAGAACTATTGGGAACGGGCTTTCTACCTGATACATCTTACCGATTGGACGTCTGTATATCTGGCAGAAATGCATGGTGTGGATGCTACCGAGGTTAAAGTTATCGACTTCCTTAAAGGAGAACTTGCGAAGCAGTAAAGTGTTGCCATGAACCACATAAAAAAAGCCGGTTACAATCAATGTAACCGGCTTTTAAATTTATTCAGAAGAACTAAACTTTCTCCAATACTACGGCACTGGCGCCACCGCCACCATTACAAATACCTGCTGCACCATATGTTGCATTATTTTGATGGAGTACATTGATCAAAGTAACCAATATTCGAGCACCGCTGGCACCCAGTGGGTGTCCCAATGAAACTGCCCCACCATTCACATTCACACGTTCCGGTTTCAAGCCCATTTTCTGTGTGTTAGCAATACCCACCACACTAAAAGCCTCATTCAATTCAAAATACTCGATATCATCCATCTTCAGTCCTGCCTTTTCAACAGCTTTGGGGACTGCGAGTGAAGGAGTAGTGGTAAACCATTCAGGAGCTTGTTCAGCATCTGCATATCCACGCAATTTCGCTATGGGTTTCAATCCCAGCGATTCGGCCTTCTCTTTGCTCATCAAAATAAGCGCTGCGGCACCATCGTTCATAGTCGATGCATTTGCAGCGGTAACAGTACCGTCTTTGATGAATGCTGGTTTCAGTCCGGCGATTTTATCAAACTTAACATTCCAAGGTTCTTCATCCTTATTGAAGATTACCGGATCGCCTTTCCGTTGCGGAATTTCAATCGGCACGATTTCGTTATCAAACTTGCCGGCTTCTGCTGCGGCCTGACTTCTCTTGTAGCTTTCAATTGCAAATTCATCCTGTTCTTCTCTGGTGATATTGCATTCCTTAGCGCATAGCTCAGCGGCATTACCCATTGCATAATTATGATACACATCGGTCAGACCGTCCTTAGACAAGCCATCGATCATTAATACGTTGCCGTATTTATTCCCCCAGCGTAAGTCCGGACTGTAAAAAGGTACATTGCTCATACTTTCCATGCCACCGGCAACCACAACTTCGGCATCCCCCAATAAGATCGATTGAGCAGCTTGCATTACAGCCTTCATACCGCTCGCGCATACCTTATTGATTGTAGTACATGGAACGTTATCAGGAATTCCGGCAAAACGTGCCGCCTGACGAGCAGGGGCCTGTCCCAAATTAGCCTGCAGTACACATCCCATCAATACCTCATTCACCTCATTTGGATCCAGTGAGATACGTTCAATAGCGCCTTTAATAGCGAAAGATCCCAGCTGCGTTGCAGAAAATCCTTTCAACGCGCCCCCCCAACTTCCCATTGGCGTGCGGACGGCTGAAACAATATATACTTCTTTCATCATTTTTACTTTAAGCTCCAAAATTACGCAAAATCAGACAGAGCAAATAATAAACTACCCTGATGGGGTGATAACTGGATCGACCCAGGCTAATTCCTGCACATTACAGCCTGAACATTTCTTTAAGTCTGCTGTAAACCGAGCTCTGAACCGTTCTTTGACTTTTTCACATATCTCTGCACAATCACTGAAGCCATTGCATCGCCTGAAATATTTACTACAGTGCGACACATATCCAAAGGACGATCTATAGCGAAAATTAACGCAATTCCTGCGGGGTTTACGCCAATAGATTCTAGCACAATGATCAACATCAATATCCCCGCTCCGGGTACCGCAGCCGCCCCAATTCCCGCCAAAGAAGCAGTTAGCACCAAGGTCAGCTGGTCAGCTATGGTTAAATCGTAACCCATTACTTGTGCGATAAATACAGCGGCCACTGCCTGGTACAAGACGGTCCCATCCATATTTATCGTAGCGCCCACCGGCAGCACAAAACTGGTAATTTCCTTTTCAACTTTCAATCGCTCCTCCACACATTCCATAGTAACTGGCAAAGTAGCGGCACTTGAGCTTGTAGAGAATGCTACCAATTGAGCCGGTGCGATGCCTTTGAAAAATGTCTTGGGCGACATCTTTCCGAAAAACCAAATCAGTGAAGAATATAAGAGATAGAGTAAGATCACCAGACCGAGCAAAACAGTTCCAGCATATGCGCCCAACGCTGCGAATATATCAATGGAAGGTGACTCTGCAACCAAAGCCGCTATCAACGCAAACACGCCAAAAGGCGCCATCTTCATAATCAAATCGATCATCTTAAGTATGACCTCATTGGCACCATCGAAAAATGCTACAACCGGCTTCCCCTTATCCTCCGGAATCATCACTAGTCCTATCCCAAACAGAATCGTAAAGAAAATCACCTGCAACATATTGGTGTTGCTCATAGCAGCACTAAAAAAGTTTTCAGGAACTATATCTACCAGCGGTTGGAGCGGACTGCCTTTTAGGACCGTTTCTGCCTCGGATAGCTTCTTATCAGCCATATCTTCAAAGCCTGCCAACAAATTAACTCGGGTGCTTTCTCCAACGAACATTCCCGGCTTGATTAGGTTGACAATACCCAGTCCGATTATAACCGCTGCAAAAGTGGTGAGCATATAAACCAGTATCGTCCGACCACCAATCTTAGATAAACTCGATACATCTTTTAAATCTGCAATCCCTTTTATCAAAGAGGTTACGATCAATGGAATCGCGATAAGTTTCAATAAATTAATAAAGATGGTTCCCCAGGGCTTTATCCAATTCACCACAAATTCCGTCCCCCAGCTAAATTGAATTAACAGCACGGCAAACAAGGCCCCCAACACTATTCCCCCAATTATTCGCCAATGCAGAGCAATTTTTTTCATATTTATTAGATCGTATTACAATATAATTCGACAAAAACTGCTAAAGTAATATAAAAATCTGTTAACGAAATTGGTAGGTCAAGCAGTTAAACCCGGGTTAAACGATTTCAATTAAACACTACAACTCATCGGTATTATTTATCTTTGACTATTCCACGAAACCGATAGGACTGATTATGAAGAATATGATTTTGTGCGTGCTGGTATTCCTTTTATCGGCATATAGCCCTTCGGGTGTCATAGCCCATACCAATGAAACGGAGCCCTCAACTGAAAGAGCCCACTTATTAAATGAACATACTTATTTGCTTTACAAGCAGATTAACTTTACCCCGGGTGAAGAATTAAATTTTGATGTTTTCCGATTGGCTTATCATGGCTATTTGAATTTAAAAAATGAAGGGAAGCTCCATCGAAATTTGCTGACTATCTGCGATTTTTCACTGGAATCGACCCGTAACCGACTTTGGATTATTGATCTCGATAAAAAGGAGGTTGTATTCCATACTTTAGTCGCACACGGACAAAAATCAGGGGAGAATTTTGCAACTGCATTCTCTAATAAAATGAATTCCCACCAGAGCAGTATTGGATTCTATATCACCGGTGAGCCCTATCAGGGTAAACATGGCCTTTCTCTCCGATTACACGGAATGGACCCTCAATATAATTCGGCTGCCTTAGAGCGCGGAATTGTAGTCCATGGAGCAGATTATGTAGCCGAAGATTTTATTCAAAACCATCGCCGTTTGGGTAGAAGCTGGGGTTGTCCGGCTGTGCCGAATAAATTGTCTCAACCTATAATCGAAACAATCCAAAACGGCTCCTGTTTGTTTGTATACTATCCGGATCAGAAATATCTCAGTTCTTCAACTTGGATCAACCGGGCCCCTCGTACTAACGGCATGCAATTAGCCATTGATACCACAGCTTCATTTTTAGAACATGGGAATCTTCCGGTGACAACACCTCGCTTATAACTAAAAACACTTCTAAAAAATTAGAAGTGTTTTTAACTATTCAGATAATGTTACAGCTTATCAAACTTTGATTTCCAACACCTTAGTTGGCTCCAAATTGGCATTTCGGATTGCGATATTCCTCGCAACATTCTGTGCTAAATTCATGAAGGCCTGTTGAGAAACCGGCTCATCATTTAAAACAGCCGGAAGTCCCTTATCTCCACCTTCTCGGATGCTCTGCACTATAGGAACTTCGCCCAAATATGGCAGCTCAAACTGGTCAGCTAAAATCTGTCCGCCACCCTGACCGAAAATATAATATTTATTTTCAGGCAATTCTGCTGGAGTGAAATAAGCCATATTCTCCACGATTCCCAAAATAGGCACATTTATTTGTTGCTGGTGGAACATCATGATTGCCTTCCGGGCGTCAGCAGCTGCTACTGATTGCGGTGTTGTAACCACAACAGCACCGGTTATCGGAATCGTTTGTACCAAAGTAAGATGCACATCTCCGGTGCCAGGAGGCAAGTCGATAATTAAATAATCCAGATCCCCCCAATGCACGTCCGTAATAAACTGACGAATAGCGGAACTGGCCATTGGGCCTCGCCAGATCACCGCTTGCTTTTCATCGATCAGCAATCCGATCGAAATTGTTTTAATTCCAAAGCGCTCAATAGGTACGATTTTGCCCTTACCTCCGTCATCCATCATTCTAGGCCGTTCATCGCGAATTCCTAACATAATCGGAATAGAAGGTCCATAAATATCCGCGTCCATCAGTCCGACACTAGCCCCTTCTTTTGCTAACGCCAGCGCCAGATTCACAGAGACGGTTGATTTACCAACACCACCCTTACCGGAGGCTACGGCAATAATATTTTTAACACCGGGGAGCACCGATTTATTATCCTGACGATTCGTATTCACCCGCGCCGTCATGTTCACAGTTACGTTAGCTTCTTTGTCTACCAGAAGCCGAATGGCATTGATACATGCCCGCTCGATCATCTCCTTCAAGGGACAAGCGGGAGTGGTTAATACAACGGTAAACGAAATATTCTTCCCGTCGATTTCTATATCACGCACCATGTTCAATGTCACGAGATCCTTACCCAAATCCGGCTCTTGAACATTGCTCAGCGCTTCAATCACTGCTTCTTTAGTAATCATGTAAACCTTTGTTAAATTGAGTGTTGATTTATGCAAAAGTACGTTATGCCGGCTTTCTTTGTATAATAGTGGTATTATAGTTATCAATAGGCAGCACTGCTTATTGATAGATGGTGGTTTACACTTATCTTTGTATCCAATACATGATGAAATATTACAAATATTGTCTTGCGCTTCTATGCTTTTTAACAGCTTGGAATGCTCGATCGCAATCCTCAGGCAGGGAAGTGATTCAGATTAACGGGGTTATTATGACCGCAGATAGTCTACGAGCCGTACCGGGTGCTACAGTAGTTGTGAAGAATAAAAACAGAGGGGTGTATGCCAGTGATCTTGGCGTGTTTTCAATTGTAGTTCAAAAAGGCGATACCCTCCAGTTTACATCTTTGGGATACAGACCTAAGGAATATGCTGTTGCTCAGGATTTGCAAGGCAGTTATTTCAGTATGATCCAATTGATGGTACAAGATACTTTTTACCTGCCCGAAACCATTATCCGACCGATTCCCAACAAAGATGAATTTGACTATGCTTTTAAATACTGGCGAATTCCAGACGATAAATTTGAAATCGCTCGAAAAAATACCAATGCATTAGCACTTCGCGCATTAGCCTATTCACTTCCCAGAGACGGAAGGGAAAGTCAGGCAGTGTATCAAAATATTCAAGCCCAGCAAGCTTATTATTACGGTCAGGTTCGACCAATGAATATCATGAACCCACTGGCTTGGGCAGAATTCTTCGAAGCCTGGAAAAGAGGTGATTACCGTAAGAAGTATTAACACTTTCTCTTGATAGTTAAACCGATCATGAGAAATAAGTCAATTCAAACCCACAGTCTTACTAAAATAAATAGACCAGTCGGAAGGTGAAGAGATTATTCAATTGATTTCCTGATCCATAACCTACAGGTACCCGTCTGGGATCCCGAATTGTCGATAAAGAATAGGCAAACCTGCCCGTAAAAAACCAGTTACCATATAACTGATATCCCGCACCAAACATCAGGTTAATATCCTGATCCAGAAATTGAAAAATATCCTGATCCAGATTCACCGGTGCGGCCACCGTTTCAGCCGTTTCCTCGGAGCTGAGCAAATATCCATAAGATGCGCCGAGGCTATAGTGAAACCTACCCTCCGGAATGATATGGAGCATGACGGGTACCTCCGCATAGTTTAATTTCAGATCATACCGCTCGACTCCCGGACCGGAATACATCGATTCAGTGATTCTGCGAACCTTACTGCCTTTTTGAGAATAATTGATTTCCAGGCTCGCGGCAATTAACGTACTAAACCGCACATATACAATCGGCCCAACATTCAAGCCCACTTTATTGTAACCGGCAAAACCATCCCCATCTACCTGAGAAAAATTTACCCCTCCGGCAACACCTCCCCAAAAACTACGATACTCGTCCGCAAAAGGCGACTCGGGCTTCTTCTGCGCATCAGCCTGTAAGGCAATGAGGCCTACAACAATAAAGAGGATAGAACTGCGAACTCCTGATATCATAAATACAAAGATGTCGCTAAAATCCTAAAATCCGAAATCACTGTTGTGCAGAACTACCTAGGAAAAATGGATTTTTTTGGAAAATGACCGCAATGAGTACATCTTTGTGAGGCTATTGGCTCATTTCAAAAAAGATAAATATAATGGCATATAGAATTGGTCAGGGTATTGACTTTCATCAGTTGGAGGCGGGTCGTCCCTTATGGTTGGGTGGTATTCAAATTCCACATCATAAAGGTGGAGTGGGTCATTCTGACGCAGATGTGTTACTCCATGCCATTTGCGATGCCATGCTGGGGGCTTTGAGTTTGGGCGATATAGGGAAGCATTTTCCGAATACCGACATGGCATATAAAGATATTGACAGTAAAATCCTTTTGCATAGAAGCCAAAAGCTCATTCGCGAAAAAGGATATACTATCGTGAATATAGACAGTACCATTCTCCTGCAGGAACCGAAAATCATGCCTTATGTAGAAGATATGAGAACTGCAATTGCACAAACGCTACGCATTTCCAAAGACGATATTTCTATCAAAGCGACTACTACTGAACATTTAAGCTTTGTAGGTCGGGAAGAAGGAATTGTCGCCCTGGCAAATGTATTGCTGCAGAAACATTAAGAGCTGGTGTTAAACACCAGCTTGTCTAACCTCGTTCCGAATTTGAGCGGCGGTAGCCTTGCTTTCTTCCAGGATGGTCAGAATACGATTGCGAACATCATCTGAGAGGCCTCCAATTTCTTGCTTGAGCACATGCTTCAGATCGTCCAGTTCCATACCTGTATTCCCCATAAAGCGATCCCAACGCTCCTTCCATTTTTCAGCTGTCTCAGCGATATGCTCGCGCATGTCAGAACCTTTTTCTGGTGCCAGGAGTATTCCTGCTACGGCACCAACGATTACACCGGCAAAAAATTTTGTCATAACCAATAGTTTTTGTTCTAAAACCTAAGTTACTGAAAAATTGTGCCAGTGCGCTGTACTCGTCAGCGCGAGTCCGCTCCAAAAAATTTCATGATAGTAGTTGTGGCTCCCGTTTTGCTCAAAATATAAGAGCGGAGTTCCGACTGTTTAATCGGCAATCGCTCCGAATGAGAAAATAATTCGTAGAATGTCTCTTTAGCCTCGGGTGTATTGTTGATTGGAAAAGCAAAATGATGATGTACCATTTCTCTCGCCTCCACAAATTTCTCCCAGTTAGTTCCAATAACAACCGGGAGTCCAAACACCGCAGGTTCCAGAATATTATGTATCCCACCACTTTGAAATCCGCCGCCTACATAAGCGATTTCACCATATTGGTATAAGGCAGACAACATCCCGATATTGTCGATAAGCAAAACTTCCTTATCATAATCGCCAATTCCCTGCTCCAGTTCAGAATACAGTACGAAATGGTGTGTAAATTGCCTTTGCAATTCCCGAATATGAGCAGCATCTATTTCATGTGGTGCAATAACCAGTTTCCAACCATTGGGAAATCCTCTCCAGACTTCATGCAGGATATTCTCGTCTGCAGGCCAGGTACTACCCGCAATGACAAGAGCAGAGTTACCTTTAAATGCCTCTATTAAAGGAAATGAAGGGGCCTTAGAAGCGATATCCACCACTCTGTCGTACCGGGTATCCCCTGCGATGGAGACCCGGTCTTTTAAACCAATACCTTCCAACAACTGTGCTGACCGCTCATCTTGGACGAATATTTGAGTGAAATAGGATAATATATCTTGAAAGAATTTACCGTACCAGCGAAAAAACACCTGATCGGGGCGAAAGGCGGCAGATACCAATATCGTAGGAATTCCCATCTTTCGCAGTGTATGGAGGTAATAGTACCAATATTCGTACTTCACAAAAACAACCCGAATGGGATTGACGAGTTGAATGAATCTCTTAGCAGCGCCTTTGCCATCCATGGGCATGTATACCACATGATCCGCTCCGGCATAATTCTTTCGCACTTCGAAACCTGAAGGAGAGAAAAAACTAAGAATGATGGCGTGATTCGGAAAAGCCTTTCGATAAGATTCAATAATCGGACGTCCCTGTTCGAATTCTCCTAATGAGGCACAATGAATCCAAAATCGGGGTTTATCACCCAAGCGCTCCATTGCTTCCGTCAGCGACTGCTCCCATTGTTTTCTACCATCTACCCATTTACGGGCTTTAGGTTGAAAGATAGCTGCTACGGAAATAGAGCACCGGTATACCCACAAAAAAAAGTTATATAGAAAAAGGGACACAGGCAAAATTACCTTAAAAGAAAGAAAATTTTACACTGTGCCCCTTTTGATTTGAGGGTTGCAATATTAAACTGTAAACAAGCCAAATTTTACTGCATCTGCTTCCGAATCTTCATCGTCTTCAAAATCCGTCCATCCCAATCGTGTATATTAACGATATACCAGCCCTCGGAGAGTCCGGAAATATCTACCGGGCTGTCGGCTTTACTGTCAGATCGCCTTTGTGTTGAAACAACCTCTTTTCGCGTCCTACTTCTAAACTAATTTTATAGAAATAAGTGCCAACTTCAGCTGGTTGACCTCCCGCATTTCCGTCCCAACCTTCTGATAAATCCGTGCCGACAAATACCTTTTCACCCCATCGATTATACACTTCTAAATAATAACCGGTTACTTCACATCCTTCCTCTAGTACGGCGCGGAAATAATCATTTTTCCCGTCTTGGTCCGCGGACAGTAGAAAATTACCGAATCAATTTATTGCAAAAACTGCAAGTGAAGAAT
>CAZWPF010000044.1:0-24117 GCA_964636205.1 uncultured Chitinophagaceae bacterium
AAGTGGGCAGTTTACGCGATTCTTTCATTAGTCTTACTGATAGCATCGTTTAATATGGTGGGAGCTTTATCCTTGCTCGTGTTAGAGAAGCAGAAAGACATGGCGATTTTACGGGCTATGGGTGCTAGCATTGGCACCATCAGGGCTATTTTTATTACTGAGGGCGTTTTATGGTCGCTCACCGGCGGTTTGCTGGGTTTATTTTTAGGGACTGTGCTCTGTTTGGGTCAGCAGTATTTTCAGTGGATTAGATTGCAAGGAGCATTTATAATCGAGGCCTACCCGGTCGTGGTCATGTTGGGTGACCTATTATTAATTGTTGCTACAGTGACTTTGGTGGGTATTTTTGCGGCTTGGTATCCGGCAATGAAAGCTACTCGTTCGGAGATGCCAGGGTTAAAGACTTGAGTTAGTGAGGTGGCGCTTTCCTATTATCCCTTTTTTTGGAAGGGTTTTTCTTATCCTTTATAAAAGAATCAGTTGCGTGTATCTCCCGTTGGATAACAAGTAATGCGTTGCTGCGCTAATAGGAGGTTATAAAAACGAAAAGCCCTTCTTTAGAAGGGCTTTCGTTAATTCCAGGATTTGGGAGAATTTGGAGAGAGGTCCTGGAGAGAAAGGATTATTGAATGTTTTTGTTTTTTTACCTTTACGCTCTTCGAAAAAAGAAGTGGTTGACGTATTGTTATAGTACCTCGATTTTCTTTTACAAAAATCAGGTAGATTGCTTGTGAATACAAGCGTTTTTTTACTGAATTTAAGTTGTATTTTTACTTTTGTAATTACCGTAAAAATACGGTACAGCATAAGGACGTCAGGGTAGGGACAATTTTCGGAGCGTTTTATTGTGGTTTGACTGATAGGAGTTTTGCCTAAAAGTAATTTTATGAAAGACCAAGATTATAGGCAGATACGAATTGCGGTTGCTGAAGATATTTCCATTCTTCGCAAAGGACTTTGTAATTTATTATCTGCCGATAATGGTTTTAAGGTTGAGATTGAGGCATCTAATGGTTTAGAATTGTTGGAGCTGCTCCGTTATACTGATAAACAGATCGATGTTTGCTTATTAGACATCAATATGCCAGTGATGGATGGACACGCCACCATCAAGCATATCAAAGAAGAATGGCCGGATATGAAGGTATTGATCTTGTCGGTCTTCAATGATGATTACAATATAATAAGGATGTTGAGGAGTGGTGCGAACGGGTATATTCTAAAAGATTGTAAACCGGAGGAGCTGCAGCAAGCTATTCAGGCGGTACATGAGATTGGATTTTACCATTCGGAGCTGGTGAATGAGTATGTGTTGCAATTATTGCAAGGGAAGGATAAGAAATCCAAGTCAATATTGTCTGACAAGGATTATGAGTTCCTGTCCTATTGTTGTAGTGAGCTCACTTACAAAGAGATTGCGGAGGCGATGAGTTTAAGTCCGCGCACAATTGAAGGTTATCGGGATGCACTATGTGAAAAGCTGGAGGTTAAATCACGTACAGGATTAGTAATGTACGCCATCCGCATTGGAGTAGTACCTTATGGGCAATAGCTGTTTTGTCTGAATGGAATTAGTGCCTTCTTGATTAAGAAAGCAGTTTCTGTCTCAATAGGAATTCCAGCTGATTATTGGAGGTTTCCAATTTTTTCTTTTTCTCGTCTTCTTCTTTTTGACTCAAATAGACTCCATAAGCTCTTTGGATTGTCTCGTCCAATTCTTCTTCAACCCAGGGTTTAGAAAGGTAATGGAAAATTTTCCCTTTATTTACGGCATCGATTACCGCATTCATATCTGCATACCCGGTTAACAATATCCGCATTGCCCGAGGATATTCGTCTAAGATCGATTCAAGAAACTCCACCCCTGTCATTCCCGGCATTCGCTGGTCGGTAATGATTACATGCACCTCATTTTCTGCAAGTACTTTCTTGGCTTCTTCTCCACTGATAGCCGTCAATACGTTATACTTCAGGCGAAATGTAGCCTTAAATGAGATGAGGTTGTTTTGCTCATCATCTACGTACAAAATATTTGCTAACTTTTCCTTCGACATAAAATTTCTATGACCCGGGTTTCTCAATCAAATTTCAGACCACTATACAAATATACCTCTAAAATCCTGACTAGTAAATAATCCTAATAATAGTTATTAGATGCGGTTTTGCAATGATATTTCCGGCTTTATTCTTAACTGGTTAAACGGTGGTTAATAACCGTAACTAAACAACGTAATCGGATATTTTTGTGATTACAACTACAGATTAATTTTGATACCTTTATAGTTTCAATCTATTGGGTTGTAATTGGTTTAAGAAGTAGAAGTTTTTTTTAAATAGGAGATAGAAAAATTTAATTAATTGTATTTGTATTTAAATTAATTAAAAAAATATTAATTTAAAAACCCTTCATACGGTAAGATATGATTGGCATCATCCGTTCAGGTAAATATGCTGTTTGTTAGTTGACAGTAGCGATTTATTAGTAGTATATGGAACGTTATAAGCTGGTGATAAGGGCTTTCAAAGCCGTGGACAATCCGGATGCATGTCAGCGTTATGTGGATGGCCACATGAAAGTGTTGCGAATTTTTGGAATTACCATGATCACTTCTGCGAAAGCGGAATGGATTGACGATCCATATACTTATGTGATTATGGTCGAGTCTGACGATGGTGAGAAAATATACGGAGGTGCCCGAATTCAGCTCGCAGGAGGTAAATTACCACTGCCTTTGGAAACTGCAGTGGAGGAATTAGAGCCTAATATTCATCAAATCGTTGAAAAATATGCCTCCGGTGGTACTGGAGAATTTTGTGGTCTGTGGAATTCAAGAGAGGTTGCAGGATTGGGAATTGGGAGTATGTATTTGGGTAGAGCAGCTTTGGCAATTACCGACCAACTGGACCTAAGTACATTATTTGGTTTATGCGCCCCCTCCACCGTGAAAAACAGCGCTAGAATCGGGTTTGAAATCGCGACCTTTCTCGGCCAGAACGGAACTTTTTATTATCCTAAGCAGGATCTGGTCGCTACCGCCGTGGTGATTAATGATACAAGAACACTGGAAACGGCAGACCCGGACGAGAGGGAAATTATTATGGATTTACGCAGAAACCCCAATCAATTCAAAATTGAAGAGGGGCCGCGCGGTAGAATCCTCGAAATTGATTATAAATTGCGGATAGAGGGATTGTAAGAGTGACCAGAATAGGAACCAGTCACCTATCCAACGATTTTTGGCACTCAAAAATAAATTATGTTTTCAGAATCAATTCTGACAGAATGGAGAAATCTGCTGGGAGAAGAAAATGTTATTGCTGATCCACAAGCTTTAGAGCCGGCAAGCAAAACAAATTATCCTACTCAGGAACGTATATCGCTAATATTAAAGCCCGGCAACTCAGAAGAGTTGAGTCAGTGCATGAAATTAGCACAAGCAAAAGGGCTTCATGTCTACGTAATTAGTAAAGGTAAAAACTGGGGATATGGCTCGAAGGTGCCGGTGCAAGACCAGGCAATTCTTATCGAGCTCGACCGGATGAATCGGATCATCGATTTTAATGAGCAACTCGGTTATATAACTGTAGAGCCTGGTGTCACTTTCCAACAGGCTTTTGATTTTTTACGTTCCAAAAATTCGGAATTACTCTTAGGAACAACCGGAGGACCGGTCGATTCCAGTATTATCGGTAATACAATGGAGCGGGGAATAGGAACGGGCTTGTATGCCGACCGTAGCTCGTTCGTCTGCGGTTTTGAAGTTGTACTGCCCGATGGCAAAATCATCAATACAGGATTCGAACGTTTCCCCAATAGCAATACCGGTAAGTTGTCGCGATGGGGACTGGGTCCGTCTCTGGATGGGCTTTTTGCACAATCGAATCTGGGAATCGTTACCAGGATGACCGTATGGCTGCTCAAATGCCCGGCATTCTTCCAGATCGGATTTTATAAAATCGCTGATTCCGAAAAACTATCACAAGTACTGAATCGATTGCAAGGAATGGCAATGGACGGCCTGATTCGCCCCGCCCTGACGTTATACAATGATCTTCGCATCTTGTCTTGCGTAATGCAGTTTCCTTTTGATAAAATGAATCCGGGAACTCTGGATCAAGAAGAATTAATGTCTCAGTTGAGGGCGGCCTCGCCATTAGGCAATATGGTGGGACCCTGGAATGGTGAAATCAGCATTCGCGCCGTGGACGAGGAACATGCTCAAATACATGCTAAATTGATAGAAGAAAATTTGAGAGATCTGGTTTATGATTTCAGTTTTGTGTCTGCATCCAAACAAGAAATTCTAAGTACCCTCCAAAAATATTACGAAACTAATGGTAACCCTAGCGAAGCCCCTAATTTGAAGAGTTTCCTGATGAATAAGTATATCGGTATTCCCAGTAACGCCGCGATCGGTTATGCATACTGGAGAAAAAGAACTCCGATGCCTCCAGTAATGGATCCGGATGGGGATCATTGCGGACTGTTCTGGTTTAGCCCGGTAATCCCATTCAATGGCGAAGATATCACCAAGGCAGTCGGTATCATCAAATCAACTGTCCAACAGTACCGATTCGAGGCGGCCGTTTCTTTACAATGTATCTCTGAAAGAAGTGTACATATTATCGCGTCAATCAATTGGGATCGCGATGTCGAGGGTGAAGATGAACTCGCTGTAGCTTGCTATGAAGCCGTTAATGCCAAGTTGAAAGAAGCCGGATATTATTCCTACCGCGATTCTACATTCCATATGAAAGAGGCGCAAGAGCAGGGTGATTACGAAAAAGTGCTGCAAGCCATCAAAAAAACTTTTGATCCGGAGGGAATACTTTCACCAGGAAGGTATATCCCCTCATAATTATTATTAACTTACCCCGTGTTTAATATTTTAGCCCGAAACATGCCATTTAAGTCGTTCTATCGGTTAATACCCTTAGTACTTTTCCTGTTATCCTGGCTGAATGTATCAGCAGACCCCGTAATAGTTTACCGTAATACGGATCAACATATCAACATCGGGGAAAAGACAATGGTTTTTGAAGATCCGGAGGATATACTTACTGCGGATGAGGTGTTGCAACAGACGGATTTCCGTAATACAAGGTACCAGGTTTTAAACTTGGGACTGTCCTCTTCTGCCTTCTGGGTGAAATTTACCGTGCGTAACGAGTCGGATGATTTAGTGCTCCTTCTATTATCCCAACCCATCATCGATTATGTAGCACTCTATGGGATCGATAGTAATGGTCGGGCGCAACTATTTTCTGAGGAAGGAGAGTTTAGGCCGTATCATGAAAGAAAATACGATCATCAGAATTATATGTTTACCCTCGATCTGAAAAAGGGTGAGCAAGGTACCTATCTGATGAAAGTCAAAAGCAAGGAGCAGATTACGCTGCCCCTTAGTATCGGTGATCACAAGAATATCAGCGAAGACCTAATGAAGCGGGACTTGCTGCTGGGCGCATTTTTTGGGATTATCATTATAATGATCTTTTACAACATCTTTATCTATTTCACGGTCCGCGATAAAGCCTATATCCACTATGTGATTTATATCTTTCTCCTCACATTGTCGCAGGCAACGCTGCAGGGATATGCTTTTCGGTTTTTCTGGCCCAATTCAACCTGGCTGGCTCAACATGCCGCATTTATCTTTCCCAGTCTAGCAAGTATAGCTGCCATGATCTTTGCCAAAGTGTTTTTGCAAACCCGTAGTTATGTGCCCAGGTTGGAGCGTGTACTTTATATTTTCATCGTAATATTTGTTATCTCCATCGTTTTCGCATTTGCAGGATTTTACAAGATCAGCTTTGCGATCATGCAAACCTGCACGCTTTTGGGATCATTGTTCGTGATTTTCCTAGCGATCGTAGTTTATCGAAAAGGACAAAAATCAGCACAGTACTTTCTATTGGCCTGGTCGGCCTTACTGGTTGGTGCTACCATCCTGGTGTTACGTGATTACGGTTTGTTCCCTACCAACAATTTTACAAGCAACACACTGATATTCGGTTCGGCAATAGAAGTCGTATTGCTTTCGTTCGCTCTTTCTGATAAGATCAATACGCTGAGAAAGGAGAAGGAAGATGCGCAAGAGCAAATGTTGATGGCCTATGCTGAAAATGAACGAATTATCAAAGAGCAAAACTTGATACTGGAAACCAAGGTGAGGGAGAGGACAATTGAATTGGAGGCTTCAAACGAAGATTTGAACCGCACATTGACCGAGCTGAAGGATACCCAAACACAACTTGTAGAATCTGAGAAAATGGCATCTCTAGGTCAGCTGACGGCCGGGATTGCACATGAAATTAATAATCCGATCAACTTTGTAACGGCCAATGTTAAACCTTTACAAAGGGATATCGGACTATTGAGTGAGGCATTCGAAAAGATTATGGAACTAGCGGTGAAAGAGTTGCCTGTTGAAGAAAAGCAAAAGGAACTGGAGGTGATTAAGGAAGATATTGAATACGATTATCTTAAAGAGGAAATTGAATTCTTACTTAAGGGTATCAGTGATGGATCTGTCAGAACCGCCGAAATTGTAAAGGGATTAAGAGTATTTTCCAGAGTCGACGAGGACGATTTAAAACAAGCAAGCATACACGATGGACTGGATTCTACGTTGGTGATTATTAATAGTTTGCTGAATAACAGAATCACTGTTACAAAAGAATATGATCCCGAATTGCCGATGATTGAATGTTACCCGGGTAAACTCAATCAAGTATTCCTCAACATAATAACCAATGCTATACACGCTATCAATAAGCGTTGGGCTGAAAATGAAGGAGGGAATATCCTTATTCAAACCCGTCTCAAGGGAGAAGAGGCGATCATTATTTTGGGAGATAATGGTACCGGTATGGATCAGGAAACGGCAAATCATATTTTCGAACCGTTCTTTACGACAAAGGACGTAGGAGAAGGAACAGGTCTTGGATTATCCATTGTGTACAATATAATTCGAAAGCACAACGGCACCATTACTGTAAATTCAGAAATAGGTGAGGGGACACAATTCGTTATCACAGTGCCTGTTAGACAACAAAATATTTAAAAATGGAGGGGCGTAAGAAGGTATTGTATATTGATGACGAGCAGAATAACCTGGTTGGTTTCAAGGCAACTTTCCGACGGGAATTTGATGTGCTTACCGCGCATTCAACCGACAAGGCTTTGGAACAATTGGCCGAACATCCGGATATTTCGGTGATTATAAGTGACCAACGGATGCCCGGCAAAACAGGGGTGGAGTTTTTTGAGGAAATCCAGAGCGCTTACCCCAGTCCGGTGCGGATGTTGTGTACGGGTTATACAGATGTGAAAGCGGTGATTAATGCAATCAACAAGGGACATGTATTCCGTTATATTCAGAAGCCATGGCAGGAAGATGAAATGAGGGCAGCTATACAGGAAGCGTATAATTATTATGAGGCTACCTCTATGCTTTCAGCGAAGAATGCTGAACTCACCAAAGCCAATACGGAGTTGGATAAATTCGCGTACAGCGTTACCCACGATCTGAGAAGCCCGATCCTGAGTGTTCTGGGTGCTATAAATATCGCTAAAGCAGCAAAAACCACGTATGAGGTACATGAGATGCTGGATATGATGGCGCAGTCGATGATGAAACTGGATGGTTTTATACATAATATACATGATTATTACACTATTAAGAGGGGTGAGCTGAATATTACAGAGGTAAATTTCGAGGAGTTGCTTGCTAATTTGAAAAGTATATACTCGCTGGATGGCCTGACGCAGAATGTAGAATTCAGCATTAGGACCGTGATCAACGGCCCGTTTAAAAGTGACCAATTGGTACTGTACATTATTCTTAATAACCTGTTATCGAACGCATTTAAGTACCAAAAACGGGATAAGGATCATAAATTTGTCCGACTGAGTGTAGAAGTTGAAAATAACCATGCATACATTGAGGTCCAGGACAATGGGATCGGTATTCATGAAGCGTATTTAGAAAATATATTTGACATGTTTTACCGGGCAACAAATGAGGGTTTCGGGTCGGGTTTTGGTTTATATAATGTGAAAGATGCATTGGAGAAATTAGGTGGCAGGATAGCTGTATCTTCGCAAAAAAATGAAGGGTCTCTTTTTGAAATCGAAATCCCGGGTAAATAAAAGCAAGCAATAATTAGAATGACACCGGAAAAGCATTTTCATTTTATTATAATCGACGATAGTCCGTTCGACTGTCTGATTGCAGAAAAGGTGGTCGAAAACGCGCAATGCTATCAATCGATCAAGACTTTTCAAGATGCAGAAAAGGCATTGGCTTATATAGCAGCGGGAGGAAATCAGGATAATAGCGGTAGGTGTATAATACTGCTAGATATACAAATGCCTGTTATGAATGGTTTTGCGTTTCTGGATGCCTTCGAAACACTCCCCGATGAGATTACTAGTAAATACGTAGTGTTTTTTGCTACTTCTTCTATCAATAGTAACGATATCACCCGTAGTAATAACTATCGTTCGGTGAGACATTTTTTAAATAAGCCGCTTACAAAAGTAAATTTCAAGGAGCTGGTTGAACAATTGGAATTCTAGGTGTAATATCCCTGAATCGAAAACTCAGTGGGATGAATAGTCAATCAGCAAGTAAAAAATATGCATTGGTTACCGGAGCTACTGCCGGCTTGGGTGAGGCAATCGCAGAGCGTTTCGCATTGGAAGGCTGGAATGTGATCATCACCGGACGGAGAGCAGACCGATTAAAGAAACTGAAAGACAGTCTGACCTCCAAATATCAAGTAGAAATTATAGATCTGGAGTTTGATATCCGCGACCGGGGAGCGGTCATTGCAGCAGTTCAAGAATTGAAAAAGCGGGTTCCCCATGTCGATGTTCTCGTGAATAATGCGGGTCTGGCCGCGGGCTTGGCGCCTATCCATGAGGGTGATCCTGACGATTGGGATACAATGATCGATACCAATATCAAAGGTTTGCTGTACATGACCAGACAGGTGGCGCCTTGGATGAAAGATCGGGGTGTAGGCCATATTTTTAATATCGGTTCGATTGCCGGTAAATTGGTATATGAAAATGGCAACGTGTATTGCGCTACCAAATTTGCCGTAGATGCTTTATCCCAAGCTATGCGAATAGATTTGTTGCCCTACGGTATTAAGGTGACAGGCATTCATCCCGGAATGGTAGAAACAGAGTTCTCTCTAGTAAGATACAAAGGCGATGCAGAGCGCGCCGGAAAGGTGTACGAGGGCATTATTCCTTTGGCAGCAGCTGATATTGCGGACACTGTTTGGTATTGTACCAACCAACCCCCACATGTGTGTATCAACGATCTTACAATTACTTGTCTGGCTCAAGCCAGTCCTCATTATACTATCCGTACTTCAAAGTAAGAACCACATAAGCTATGTACGTTTCTACCACACAAATCAGAGTTCGTTACGGAGAAACCGATCAAATGGGGTATCTCTACTACGGAAATTATGCTTTGTATTATGAAGCGGGCAGGGCAGAGGCGATCCGTCAACTGGGTTTTACTTATCGTCAATTGGAGGAGCTGGGAGTATTCATGCCTGTGATCGAGCTGAAATCACAGTATTACCGACCGGCATTATACGATGATCTGATTACCGTTAAAACCATATTGAAGGAGTTGCCTGAAGGAAGCAAAATTGTCTTTCATTCGGAGCTCTACAACGAGGCGGGACAGTTATTAAATAGAGGAACAACCACATTGGTCTTTTATGACCCCAAGGAAAGGAAGAAGGTGAGCATTCATCCTGAACTTTTGCACCGACTTCAACCCTTTTTCACAAGCTGAGTAAGATGTCTGAACAACACGCACATATCTCCGGCGATGGTTACCCCGAAAAGAATATAAGGGATCTTATGTTGGCATATCATCAAACTTTGGCAATTGCCGAAAGTTGTACCGGAGGGTTGATAGCAGACCGCCTTACAAATATTCCCGGATCATCTGAATATTTTAAGGGAGCTGTAGTGAGTTATCAAACAGAAATAAAAACAGAGGTGCTCGGCCTGAGTCCCGACTTTATAAAGGAGGCGCATGTGGTGAGTGAAGCCGTTGCAATAGAGATGGCGAAGAGCGTAAGAAAATTGATGAGGGCGGATTTCGGATTCGGAATTACCGGAATGTTAGGACCCACCGGTGATGGAGTAGTGGCTGTTGGAACGGTTTGTATGGCGGTTGTAGGAGCAAATGGGGTTCGTGCACAGACTTGTCTGTTTGATAGTAACAGAAGAGGTAATAAGGAAGCGGCCGGCTCGGAAGGACTTAGGTTGATTGAATTATTTTTAATAGAACAAGCATGAGTAAGCTGATATTTTTAGTTGGTATGCCCGGATCAGGCAAGACCTATTGGGCAGAGAAGATATCAGAAGCTACTGGTATTCCCTGGGTGGATATGGATGGGGTAATGGAAGAAGGACACCAATTTTCTATTGCCGATATTTTTGCTGCCAGAGGAGAAGCCGGTTTCCGTTTGATTGAGCAAGGGTTATTAAAGCAAATCATTGCTGAAGCAGAGCGTCCCACGGTCATTTCATGTGGTGGCGGCACTCCTTGCTTCTACGATAACTTAGCGCTTATGAAGCAAGAGGGTATCGTTATCTACCTCAAAGCGCACATCGAGACCCTGAGAAAGCATCTTTTTCGGGAAGCCGCATCTCGACCCTTACTGAATCATCCGGATGGTTTAGACTGCAGATTACATCGATTAATAGAAGAAAGAAGTCAGTATTACGAGCAAGCAGATTATATTTTTCCGATAGAAAGCGTTTCCATTGCTAACTTTACGGAAACAATACTGACATGTATAAGCCAGCCTTAATAACCGGGTCTATTCTGGGCACATTAGCCGTAATTCTGGGTGCCATGGGCGCACACGCATTAAGCTCCCGGGTGAGTCCGGATGTTTTGCAGATTTACCAAAAAGGGGTAGACTATCATTTCTATCATGTCTTTGCCATCATTGCAACGGGTATTCTTTATAGCGCATTCCCCGCAGCCGCGGTAAAGTCAGCTTATATCTGTTTTTTGATTGGTATTATCCTTTTTAGCGGGTCTCTGTACTTGCTTACTTTCCTTAAAATGAACGGGGGAGGATTGGGTATTTTCAACCTGGTGACTCCTTTGGGTGGTCTCTTTTTCATTGCCGGTTGGATCAGTTTACTTGTAGGAATAATAAAAGGGAAATAGTTGCGACCGTACAAACATGTCACGATCGTTTTTTTCGCCAGCATGGGTATTCTGGTTGCAGCGAATCAGCTGTATGGTTTCACTATCTATCTATTGCTAATACCAGCAATCGTTTATTTGGTATTGCTAATTATTGGGTCTGCCAACATCCGCTGGTGTTTTTACCTCCCCATTTTCAATAAAGGGTATTCAACAAAGGAGATAGCTTTAAGTTTTGACGACGGACCCGCGTCGGAGACAACAGCGATTCTGGATGTACTCCGCGAACACAATGTCCAGGCTACATTTTTTACCATCGGTCATAAGGTGTTGCGGCGCCCTGAAATCGTGCAAAGATGGCATCGGGAAGGACATCTGATAGGCAATCACAGTTATTATCATCGTTGGCTTTTTGTACTACAGCCGAAGAGACAGATCGCTGCTGAAATAGAAGCCACCAACAAAGCTATAGCTGCAATTTCAGGAGTTCAACCTTTATTTTTTCGGCCTCCTTTTGGTGTGACTAATCCCTTGCTGGCGAGCGCAGTGAAGCGTACCGGAATGATTACTATCGGTTGGAGTATCCGTTCGATGGATACGGTCAGTTCGGATCCTAACCAGTTACTAGACCGAATACTTCGTCAATTAAAAGGCGGGGATATCATTCTTCTACATGATACCATGCCGGTTACTAAGGAAATTTTAACGAGCCTTATCCTTGGAGCAAGAGAAAGGGGGTTTACATTTGTACGTATCGATCAGTTGCTTCAAATAAAAGCATATGCCTAAGTTTTTCTTTATTTTATGTTGTTGTCTACCCTTTCTAGGCGCCGCACAGCCCAAAGGATTTGGAATGATAGCGCAGCCGGAGGAGTTTAAAAAGTCATTGCAAGCGGCCAATGCGTCCAAATCAACTATCAAGAGTGATTTCGTTCAGACAAAGCATCTTTCCTTGTTGGAAGATAAAATCAGTTCGAAGGGCAAATTCTTTTTTAAGCAACAAAATAAGGTGCGGATCGAATATACTGAGCCCTATACTTATTTGTTGGTCATGAATGAGGGCGCCATTCTGGTTAAGGATGATCAGAAAACCAACCGGATTAACACCAAAAACAGCAAGATGATGCAGTCGGTCAACCGAATAATCGTGGACTGCATGAGCGGAAATGTTTTCTCCAATCCTGATTTTTCAGTGGAAGGATATGAAAACGGTAGACAATACCTGCTTTCATTATCGCCAACAAATGAGGCAATGAAGCAGATATTTGTGCGTATTGATGTCTATATGGACAAAAATAGGCTGGATGTAGTGCGACTGAAAATGGTGGAACCCGGTGGTGATTTTACCGATATGGAGTTCCAACAGATTCAGCATAATATTGCACTGGATGAATCACTTTTTAAAACCCGCTAGTTTAATCCTTTTCTTATGTATGGCCTGTACTACGCCGTACAAAGGAATGGTGCCTGTCACAACCGCTACGACCCCATTAATGCGACATCAGCCGCAGTTTGAGAAGGAACTTTATCGATGTATGGTCGACGGGAGGTGGTTGACGAAGTCGTTTCATCTAAGCGGACTGGTTCTGTTTCGGTCTGTACCAGACGGAGGGACCAGGGTAGTTTTTCAGAATGAAATGGGAATGAATTATTTCGATTTCGGATGGGATGCCAAAGATAATTTTAAGGTCCATTCCATCATTCCTCAAATGGATCGTCCCGCATTGATAAAGACTTTGGAGGCAGATTTTCGTCTGTTGTTGATGCGGGGTTTGGACACAAGTCAGGAAGAACGCCTTGCCGATAAAAAGGGAAATTTGTATTATAGAGTGCCCCTGCGGAGCGGAGCAGCTTATTTTAATGAGTCGGATAGCCAAGTACAATCCATAGTTTACCTGGGCAAACGAAAGCCTGTGACCACACTTTTATACAGTCAGCGCGAACCTGAAAATTTCTTGCCGGATACCATATTGATCAAGCATCATAAAGCTAGATTTACGATACAACTTTATAAATTGGGAGCCCATGTTACAGAATGATTTTTTTACCGTTGCCGATTATAACGCAGCAGCAGATTCCATACAATGTCGGTTAGCATTTCGACAGGATCATTCGATATTCGAAGGGCATTTTCCAATCAGACCGGTGGTTCCCGGAGTGTGCTCGATGCAGATCGTAAAGGAATTGCTGGAGCGAGAGCTTTCGAAGCTGTTGATCCTAACGGGTGCGCCTCAGGTGAAATTTTTGCAATTAATATTGCCGGAGTCTAGTCCACGGGTCATGATAAATTGGCGTATGGACGGAGATGACTATATAGTCACCGCTAACTTTATGTCAGCTGACGGTGCAATGTTTAAAATGGAAGGAAGATATCAGCAGGGATAGGCATGTCCATAGATAGACGCGCTTTATTTTTCGTTTAGCCATTTACGAATGGTCTCCGGATCTAACTGGAAATAATTAGATTTCTTTTCGATAACGCCATTATTTATCCAGTAAATGGCAGGAAGAGAGGGTCCGGCCATTTGCAGGAAATCTTCTTCGCCTCTGAAGCGCATGTGAGGTATGTGTTCCGATTTAGTTTCTTTGAAGAACTCTTCTTCTAACCGATCCGGACCTGCGATCACCAGGAAAATAGAAATATCCGGATGTTGGCGGTGAATAATATTCAGCAAATAAGCAGCCTTTCTGCAATGTGGGCATCCCAAACTCATAAATGCCACCACATGTTTGCCTTCTCTAAGTTCCACCTCAGGATTGGTTTCTTGCGCTTCGCTATAGAGCGGATCCAAGTCTATGGGATCTGATAGTACCTTTGGTTGATGACCAATATTCATTGGGTAAGCAATAAAAGGAGTGGCCAGCGTGCCAAGAGCGAGGAAAATTGCAAGGTAAGGTGTCCAACGAAACGATTTTCCGGGATAGATGAAATACAAAATTACAGTTGCTACCAGCATGGCTATATTCTTCCAGATAGAAGATATCGGACTCATATAAATCCAATCACCGAAGCATCCGCAATTACCGTCATTACCCTGGTTTTTGAGCAAAAGCAGCAGATAGATTGTGAAGACCACCAAGACGAAAATAGTGATCGGGTAGGTGAAGCGCTTCAGGAAAATCTGAAAAAGCAAGAAGGCGGCAATAAGCAGTTCGAAACCAATTAGAAGTCTTGCCAAGACGGCTGCCAGACTAAAACTGGTGATACCCAGATCCAGCAGAGTCCATTCGAAAGTATCCAACGAATCTATCTTACTAATCCCACTGATCGCAAAAACGGTTGCCAGAGCCAACAGAAGAATCCAGGCGAAAATATTCCGAATGGATAGTCTCTTCGGCTCGGGCTGTGGGGTAATTTCATTCATTGCTTCCATCTAAATCACGTATTGCCGAACGCAGGCAGCTATTTGGAGTCTTGGGCTGCAATTATTCAGTATGTCAAAACAGCGGTTATGGTAAATTAATAAAGATTGCAAACCTCGTCTGCGCGAATATCCCCGTCTTCGTGGACAAAAGAATTTTGTTCACAAAGTGAACGTGCATTCTTCTTGGTATCCCTTACTGTATAGCTGCGCATAGAAGAATCGGGAAGGCCCGGTTGACCGCTATATTTAATCTCGCACTGACATACGTAATCTCTGACGCAGGAAGTCTGACCGACAGCGAATAGGAACATTAAGACAATCAATGAAATGGAATTGCGATGTCTCATCGGGTATTAATTTTGATCTGGGGATATTTAATGGTTGAAGGTAAAAGGAAATTTTTAAAAGCCCAAATGCTATAATTCTACTATCCTTAGATTGCGACTTAAAATAGTTACCTTTAATCGGTTTTAATAGAGAGTGCAGATGCTTACCCCCCAAACATTGTTAGAGAATCTGGAGCTGGTTGCTGAACAAGTGGTAGAGGGTTTTATTATTGGTTTACACAAGAGTCCTTTTCACGGTTTCTCGGTAGAATTTGCGGAACACCGGCTGTATAATAGTGGTGATTCCCTGCGTCATATCGATTGGCGGGTTTATGGTCGTACTAATAAATTGTTTGTCAAGCGCTTCGAGGAAGAAACCAACCTCCGCTGCTGCATGGTGATAGATACTTCGGCTTCTATGCATTTTCCGCAGGAGCTTGAGCGGATCAATAAACTTCAATTTTCCTGTCTGGCGGCGGCATCATTATTTCAGTTGTTGAAGCGACAGCTGGATGCCTCTGCGCTTGCATTGTTCGATGAGGATTTGTATTATTTCTCAGAGTGTCGTTCTGCGGACAGTCATTATCGGATGCTTACCCAAAAATTGGATGAGGCAATGAGAAGGGAGCCGGGACGAGCAACCCAAGCCAGTGAGGCCTTGCATATGGTGGCAGACAGGATGCATCGGCGATCCTTAATTGTTGTTTTTAGCGATATGATGGATGATGCGGATCAGGTGGATAAGCTATTTGACGCCTTGCAGCATTTGAGGTATAATAAGCACGAAGTAATATTGTTTCATGTGATGGATGGTAAGCAGGAGCTAGACTTTGAATTTGAGCAGCGGCCTTACGAATTCGTGGATATGGAAACCGGTGAGAAGGTTCGACTGCAAACACATCAGGCTAAGGAACAGTACATTAAGCAGGTGAATCAGTATAATGAGTTGATTATGGAGCGTTGTCATCAGTATCGGATCGATCGGGTAGCGGTAGATTTAAATGAACCGGTGGAGCAGGTCTTGCATGCATTTTTATTAAAACGAAATAAATTGCTTTGAAACCAATAAATGGTTGTACCTTTGCACCCCGTTAGTACTTTTTAGCTGGGCTGTAATTATAGAGGAACAGATATGAAATATGATCGGGAATTTGAAATAGCCTGGCAGGGGTTGAAAAATGACCTCTACACTTATCAGTATGATATTGATTATCAATTCATGCTGGATAAGGGAAGTGCCATCGGCGATATAAAAGATCTTAAAGCGCAGGTTGTATTAAAGTTTGATAAGAAAGACAGTTTCTTCATGCTGCATTTCGATATCGGTGGCACTGCGGTCGTACCTTGCGATCGTTGTGGCGATGATTTCGATTTATCGCTCTGGGACGAATTCAGCTTATTGATTAAGTTGGCCGGTGAGGATGCGGAAGATGTGGATGAGGATGCGGATGTGGTTTTTATTCCGCGGCATGAAACTGTGATCGATATCAGCAAGTGGATTTATGAGTTTATACTTTTGAGTATTCCCCTGCAGAGATTGCACCCTGATTTACCGGATGGTACTGCCGGTTGCAATCCCGAGGTTTTAAAGATATTAAATCAATTATCCGATCCGGGAGAAGAAGCCCGGAAGGAGATTTGGAAGGGATTGGATTCCCTGAAAGATGTAGGTAAACACAAAGATTAATTTAATTAAAGCAAAATAAAATGCCTAATCCTAAACGTCGTCATTCGCAACAGCGCGGAGCTAAACGTCGCACTCACTACAAAGCAGTGGCTGCTACCTGGAGCATTGATCCGGTAACCGGTGAAAGCCATTTGCGTCATCGTGCGCACTGGGTAGAGGGAAAACTCTACTACCGTGGAAGAGTAGTAATGGATAAGAATCCTGCTGCAGCTGCAGAAGATCAAAACCAGTAACGAAATTCCAGATAAGCGTACATGAGAATCGCTCTGGACATCATGGGCGGAGATTTTGCTCCCGCCGAAGCCGTAAAAGGTGTATCCCTTTTTCTGGAAGAGGTCGCTGACCCCAACGTGCATCTATTATTGATAGGAGACGCTCTTCAGGCTGCGCCTTTTTTGTCATTATTAGATAAATGGCAGCATCGTTATACGCTGGTTGAGGCTAGTCAGACTATCGGGATGAACGAACATCCTACCAAGGCTTTGAAAGAAAAGCCGGATTCCAGTATCGCAAAGGGTTTCGGTTTGCTCGCTATGCAAAAGGCGGACGCATTTATAAGCGCCGGTAATACCGGGGCTATGATGGTTGGTGCCATGTATTCTGTAAAGAATATCGAGGGCATCGCCCGTCCAACCATAGCGTCACCAATACCGCGCGAAGATGGCAGCTTTAGCCTGCTGCTGGATGTAGGGGCTAATGCAGATTGTAAACCCGAGCAGTTGGTGCAGTTTGCTCAACTGGGTTCGCTTTATATGAAGCATGTGCATGGGATCGACAACCCTCGTATAGGCCTGCTGAATATTGGAGAGGAAGAAGGGAAGGGAAATCTGCTGGCACAAGCTACTTATCCTCTATTACAGGGAGATCCCCAAATCAATTTCATCGGAAATATCGAGGGTAGAGATGTTTTTACCGATAAGTCAGACGTGATCGTTTGCGAAGGATTTGTAGGTAATGTAATTCTCAAATTGGCGGAATCGATTTACCATATCTTTTCTGAAAAGAGAGGTCTGAACGATCCGTTCCTTAGTAGCTTTAACTACGAAAGCTATGGAGGTACGCCAATATTGGGTATCAACGAACCGGTAATTATCGGACACGGTATTTCTCACGGGGTTGCCTTCAAAAATATGATCCACATGGCTCACCGTATCGTGAGCTCAGGATTGATGCAGGCATTCAAGCAACAAGAGTTCAGTAGTAACCGCTCTTAGTCTTTCCGGCTATTGCAAGCTGTTGTAGTATCGTGCCTATGGAACATATTGATTCAAATACACGTACAACGGAGGTTGTTTACCACCTTCTAAGTCTGTAATAATTTTGATTTTATTTTTTTGTCATAAGAAAAGGGGGCCAAATTTGGTCCCCTTTTCTATTGTGATATCTAAAATCAAACCGCAGGTTATTACATATTCCTGCGGTACTGACCTCCTACTTCGAATAATGCTTTGGTAATCTGACCCAGTGAGCAGTATTTAACCGTTTCCATCAGTTCACCAAAGATATTGCCATTGTTGACTGCCACTTCCTGCAGTCTTTTTAACATAGCGGCACCTTGATCGCCACTTCTCTTCCAGAGATTTTCTACGGTCTGAATCTGGAATTCTTTCTCCTCCGTCGTAGAACGGATTACTTCCGCAGGAATAACAGTCGGAGAGCCCTTAGAACTTAAGAAGGTGTTCACACCGATTATCGGGTATTCACCACTATGCTTCAAGGTTTCGTAATAAAGACTTTCTTCCTGAATCTTGCCACGCTGGTACATAGTTTCCATCGCTCCCAACACACCTCCACGCTCGGTGATCCGATCAAATTCAGCATAAACCGCTTCTTCTACCAAGTTGGTCAATTCCTCGATAATAAACGAGCCTTGTAATGGATTCTCATTTTTCGCTAAACCCAGCTCCTTATTAATAATTAACTGGATCGCCATAGCTCTTCTTACACTTTCCTCGGTTGGCGTGGTAATTGCTTCGTCATAGGCGTTTGTATGCAGCGAATTACAGTTATCGTAAATCGCATACAAAGCCTGCAGGGTAGTGCGGATATCGTTGAAATCAATTTCCTGAGCATGTAAGGAACGACCAGAAGTTTGGATATGGTATTTAAGCATTTGTGAACGCTTATTACCTCCGTATTTAAACTTCATCGCTTTTGCCCAAATGCGGCGGGCAACTCTACCGATCACGCTGTACTCCGGATCAACGCCATTACTGAAGAAGAACGAAAGGTTAGGCGCAAAATCATCAATATGCATTCCCCGGCTGAGGTAGTACTCTACAAAAGTGAATCCGTTAGACAGGGTGAATGCCAATTGTGAAATAGGATTGGCACCAGCTTCGGCGATATGATAACCGGAAATTGATACACTATAGAAGTTACGAACACCATTGTCAATAAAATACTGCTGCACATCTCCCATTACTCTCAGCGAGAACTCGGTAGAGAAGATACATGTATTCTGAGCCTGGTCTTCTTTCAGAATATCTGCCTGTACAGTTCCTCTTACCTTTTGAAGGGTGTCGGCTTTGATGTTTTGATAGATTTCCTGAGGCAACACCTGATCACCGGTAACCCCCAATAACATCAGACCCAGTCCGTCGTTACCTTCGGGCAACTGACCGGCACCTTCAGAGGCAGGTTTACCAAAACCTACGCTGCTACTGTAGATCGGCCGCGGCAATCCTTTCTCCTGATAAATTGCATCGATCTTCTGATCCACTTCATCAGTCAGACCATTGGCTTTGATATACAATTCGCATTGCTGGTCTACAGCTGCATTCATAAAGAATGCGGTCATAGTAGGCGCCGGACCGTTGATGGTCATGGATACTGAAGTCTTAGGATCGGCCAGGTTAAAACCGCTATACAATTTTTTAGCATCATCCAACGTGGGTACACTCACTCCTGAGTTGCCGATCTTTCCGTAGATATCCGGACGGTGGTTTGGATCCTGACCGTACAGTGTTACCGAGTCGAATGCGGTGGACAATCTTTTGGCGGGCATGCCCAATGATACGTAGTGGAAACGTTTATTGGTACGTTCAGGGCCGCCTTCACCGGCAAACATCCGAGTTGGGTCTTCTCCTTCTCTTTTAAATGGATAGATACCTGCGGCATATGGAAATTCTCCCGGAAAATTCTCCATCAATGCCCATTTCAGGATTTCGCCCCAGGCTTCAAACTGAGGAACGGCAACTTTAGGAACTTCTGTATGCGATAAGGAGGACGTGTGAGTTTTTACTTTTAGCTCCTTATCTCTAACCTTAAATATGTAGTATTCATCTTGGAATTGCTTTTTACGCGCATCCCAGGTTTGGAGTAATTCTTTATGTTTCGGATCCAGATCTAGTTCGGTCTTGGCATACACTTCTTCCAATTCTTTGCACAGACGATCCTTATCTTCAATATCCGTTTGTTGGATGGTTTCTATGGTCTTCCGAATACCGAACAGTTTTTGGGCAATCGCTGCCTGATCTATCGCTCTTTGATTGTAATTACGGTTATTCTCGGCGATCTCACTCAGGTATCTTGTTCTGGACGGAGGGATGATAAAGATTTTCTCGCTCATCTCTGCGCTAGGCTCAAATCCTGATTTCAGATTCGCACCGGTTTTTTCAACGATGATATCCATCAAAGCCCGATAGAGACTATTGGTACCCGGATCGTTGAACTGAGAAGCGATAGAGCCGAAGACCGGCATTTCGTCCGGACTTTTATCAAACAGTTTATGGTTACGCTGATATTGTTTTTTTACATCCCTCAGGGCATCCATAGCCCCCCGTTTGTCAAATTTATTGACCGCTACGATATCTGCGAAATCCAGCATGTCGATTTTTTCGAGTTGGGTAGCGGCGCCGTATTCAGGGGTCATCACGTACAGACTGAGATCGGAATAATCGGTGATCTGCGTATCGCTCTGGCCGATACCGGAGGTTTCTAAAATTACCAGGTCAAAACCGGCAGCTTTCAGAATATTGACAGCATCCTCTATGTATCTGGAAACCGCCAGATTGCTCTGACGAGTTGCCATTGAACGCATAAATACCCTTTCATTCCGAATGGCGTTCATACGGATACGATCCCCCAGCAGAGCCCCGCCGGTTTTTCTTTTGGAGGGGTCAACTGAGATGATACCAATTGTTTTATCCTTGAAATCGAGTAAGAATCGACGAACGATTTCGTCTACCAATGAACTCTTGCCGGAGCCCCCGGTACCGGTGATGCCGAGTACGGGTACTTTGGATTGTGCGGCTAATTCATTGATTTGATTCAGTGCGGATTGTGTAGCTGTTTCATCGGGGAAATTTTCGATAGCGGAAATCATTCTTCCGAGTGCACTGGGTGATTTCGCTTTGATTTGGTCCAATGTACAGTTTAGGTCGTTGCCGGTAGGGAAATCGCTTTTTTCCAATAAATCGCGGATCATCCCCTCTAGTCCCATTGCCCTTCCATCATCGGGCGAATAAATTCGGGTAATGCCGTAAGCATGTAATTCTTCTATTTCAGAGGGAAGAATTACCCCGCCACCCCCAGCGAAGATCCGTATATGTCCGCAGTTTTGCTCTTGCAACAAATCGTACATATACTTGAGGTATTCTACGTGGCCACCTTGGTAAGAAGTAATGGCAATAGCATTCGCATCTTCTTGGATGGCACAATCTACTACTTCTTTTACGCTCCGGTCGTGCCCCAGGTGTATTACCTCGGCACCGTTGGCCTGCATAATGCGGCGCATGATATTAATCGCTGCATCATGTCCGTCAAAAAGCGAAGCAGCGGTAACTATTCGGATCTTGTTTGTTGGTTTGTACATATAACCTAACTCGGTTAACATTAATGTTGATGAATATGTAGTCGACACGAAATCTGACTACAGCTTTCAGGGCTGCAAAGGTACGAAATGAATAGGTTTCCCTATGATATTGCTTCAATCCCTTATATGGGTTTTTCCCCTTCGTTTAAAATGCTTTTTTTATCTTGCCATTTCATAACGTGGAGTCATAGGATGACGGAACCAAATAAACTAGTTGATTTAAGCTACTTAGAGGAATTATCAGGTGGTGATCCCGACTATATAGCGCAGGTAGTGAGTATTTTTTTAGAACACAGCGGTCGGGATTTGTTGCAATTAAATCGTTTAGCAACCAAGAAAATTAAGGACTGGGATCAGATTTATCGACAGGCACATAAATTAAAATCCGGCTTAGGTGTAGTTAAGATTACCGGAATGCTCGAGGATATTAGGAGAATAGAGGAATTGGTTCATCATGGCGATAAAGCAGAAATTCCTGATATCACTGATAAATTACTCGCGACTTTCCGCGAGGCTGAAGTAGAACTAATCCAAATTATCGGTGATCGAAAATTCGATCAGGAAACCGAATAGTTCTCTCTAGTAACTACTGTTTACTCTGTTTTTATTTGTTTTTGATTTTATCGATCAGCTTTGTGGTGGCGTAACCATCTACGATTGGAATAATGGATACGCTGCCTCCCTGTTGGATCACAAAATCCGCTCCGGCGATTTGGTCGACAGTATAATCGCCACCTTTAACCAATACATTGGGGTTAAGATCTTTAATGAGCTGTTCGGGAGTGTCTTCTTCGAACAGACAAACTGCATGAACGAAAAGCAGAGAAGCTAATTGGAAGCTGCGATCATCTTGATTGTTGATCGGCCTGGAATCGCCTTTTAGACGTTTTACCGAGCTGTCGCTGTTTAATCCGACCACCAAAATATCACCCAGGCTTGCAGCTTTTGCCATTAATTCCAGATGACCTCTATGGAGGATGTCGAAGCAGCCATTAGTAAAAACAATTGTTTTTCCTTTGGTACGCTGAGCGTTGCAGAATCTCAGCAAGGCGTCTTTCGACATTATTTTCGACGAAATCCAGTTGGTCTTATCCATTTTTTCTCCTGTTATAAGCTGGTAAAATTAAGAGAGCTGCAGCTCCTAAAATTAAAATTGTGAATGTCTGTGCAGACCAAGCTACCCATCCGAATGCGAATCCGTAGGCCGGGTCGATACCATACACGATCAAAATATTCTGTATGGCAATCGGGTAGGCGCCCAATCCGCCCGGAGTGACAATCATACCCAGACTACCAAAAATCAGTACGGAGATGCCTGCCAGAACCGACAATCCTTCTGTGGCTTCAATGCATTTGAATCCTACATAAATCTGCCCCAAATAGCACAACCAGATCATAAAACTATGAAACAGGAACAGGCCGCTTCTTTTCATACGCAGAATAGACATGATGCCATCGAGTATGCCTGCGATGAACAATCCAATTTTGGTATGACGGATTCTTTTGAAGACGAAGATAGCTGCTGCAATGCCACCGATGCCAATGAGTGCGAGAATTGCGATCGTGGTGCCGCTGAATTCGATCCCGCCAAACTGATTGCGCATATATTCGGACAGCAGACTAGTTTGCAGAACAAAGGCCAGCGCGCATATTAGCAGGAGGCAGAGCATATCGAAGGACCGTTCGGCAACAATGGTGCCTATGATTTTATGCGCCGGTTTTTTCTCGTAACGTGCGAGGATAGTGCATCGTGCGACTTCTCCCATTCTTGGCACCAGCAGATTGACTACATAACCGATGAGTACCGCACCTGTGATGTTCATGGTTGAGGGCCGAATATCGATAGGCTCCAGCATCAGTTTCCAACGCACTGCGCGGAAGTAGTGTGATAAAAAGCTGATCAGGAATACCGGTATCAGGAGCCATGCTCTATCTTTAACTTGATCGAGCGAGGAAAGGATCTGAGTTTTTTCCTCTGGGGTAACACGGCTCACCTGCCACCATACCAGTAAAATTCCCAGTCCGAGGAAGATAACATACTGGAGCAGTAGCAGGCCTTTTTTCTTCATTGGAGCATTTTTCTGATTATTCGGTCGGATTGTTGGATTTTAGAGACGGTTGTCTTCTTTGGGGAAGATCACGGCCGGCTTAAAAGATTTGGCTGTTTCGAAATCCATTGCGGCGTACGAGATCACGATTACAGTATCTCCAACGGCAACTTTCCGTGCAGCGGGACCGTTCATGCAAATGACACCGGAGCCTCTGCTCCCTTTAATGACGTAGGTTTCAAGCCGTTCGCCATTATCGATATTTACCACATGAACTTTTTCATTCTCGATCAGGTTAGCGGCATCCATCAGGTCTTCGTCGATTGTGATACTGCCTATATAGTGCAGATTTGCTTCTGTGACCTTTACCCGGTGTATTTTGGATTTAAGTACTTGAATGAGCATAGCGCGCAAAGGTACGAATAACTGTGATGTGAATTAGGAAATAGGGGAACGGAAAAAACCTGTTATTGCAGAACGGGAGATGTGGCTGGAAATGGCTTTGGGCGGGGGTGGAAAAAAAATTTTCAAAAGGATTTGCAAATGTCGAGAAACTGTTCTTATCTTTGCTGCCCCGAAAGGGGAATCGCTGAAAGGCGATTGAGTTAAAAAGTTCATTGGATCGGTAGTTCAGTTGGTTAGAATGCCGCCCTGTCACGGCGGAGGTCGCG
>CAZWPF010000045.1:0-23734 GCA_964636205.1 uncultured Chitinophagaceae bacterium
GGGGGCGATTGGCGGCAATCAATTTACACTTTGGTGCAGTGCAAAAGCGCTATGAAGATCTGGTGGTAGCCGGCGAGTTGGAGTCGATAATGGCCATGTTGGATGCCACTGCAATGGAGATTAGAAACACAGCGCATAATCTGATACCCGATATATTATCTAAACGCAGCTTTTCAGAAGCAATCCGCCTTTATTGTGAGCAAGTGAGTAGTCCGAAACTTCAACTGCAGATAGAAATCGATGAGCATTTACCAGAGCTGCCTGGGAAGGATATGGAGCTGATGCTGTATCGAATAATTCAGGAACTGGTTCAGAATATCGTGAAACATTCCAATGCCACTGTAGCCACGGTTACAGTTGCCTGGAATAAGAAAGAACTGATTATTATTGCGGAAGATAATGGAACCGGATTTAATCCGACTGCGCCAACCGAAGGTATCGGCTTGCAGAACGTTGCATCACGTGTAAAGACATTAAAAGGGGAAATTTCGATCGACTCGCAACCCAATCGAGGTACCAGTGTTTCCATTGCTTTCGACCTGATTCGGCTTAAAAAAATCCTCTCCGATGAAAATTAGAGTAGCCATTACAGATGATCATCCCATGATTATAGAGGGCATCAGCAATATGCTCTCTAATTATAAACATATAAGCTTGACGGGGACTTATATGGATGGGGAAGAATTACTAGAAGGTATCGCAAAGGAAACCCCGGATATCTTGCTACTAGATATTCAATTGCCTAAAAAGACAGGAGACGAATTGGTGCCTATTTTGAAGAAGGCTTATCCGAAGATGCGGATTATTATTCTGACTAATTTTACAAGCATAGTATATGCAAATAATTTGTTGCGTCTAGGAGTCAATGGATATTTATTGAAGACAGCTCGGGCGCAGACGATAATCGAAGCTATAGATTTAGTTTACAATGATCAGAGTTTCATTGATCCGGCTTTACGGGAAAAATTATCTCGTCTGAATCAAAGAAATCGAGCTGCTGTTTTTTCAAAAGTGACACTCACTGCCCGGGAAAAGGAAATACTCAAATTGATTGTCGAGGGGCGTACTAATCGGGAGATAGTATCGACCTTATTTCTGAGTATCAATACAGTTAAAAATTACCGCAAGAGCCTATTTTTGAAGATGGACGTTAACAATATGGCCGAACTAACCAAGAAGGCTATAAGTATGGGATTGACAGAAGACTGAGGGGAGGAGGACGGCGGACGAGGTTCCGTGCCAAATAAACTTGTTGTTTGAAGGCGAAAACAGGTGATACAAACAGTGCAATCTACATTGATTATTAATCATTTAAGATCAATTTGTTAATATTGAGACCTCAGCCAGATTCCGGAAGGGTGTATAACCGTCATAAATCTTACTTTTGTATTCTTTTTTAATAATAGACTATGCAATTTCTGGATTTCGAAAAGCCGCTTGAAGAGCTGTATCATCAATTGGATAAATTGAAAGAGATGGCGGCAAAAAATCAGGTAGATGTCAGTGCCACCATCCAGGAACTGGAATCACTAATCGAGAATACCCGTAAGGATATATATAAGAATCTTACACCTTGGCAAAGAGTGCAGTTGAGTCGCCATCCCGATCGGCCGTATACTTTGTTTTATATAGAAAAGATCTTCGATCAATTTACCGAGTTATTTGGTGACCGTCTAGTAAAAGACGATAAGGCAATGGTGGGAGGAATGGCAGAGCTCGATGGCATGCCAGTGATGGTAATGGGACAGCAAAAAGGGATTAATACCAAAATGAGGCAGTTGCGAAACTTTGGTATGGCCAATCCCGAGGGGTATCGTAAGGCTTTGAGATTGATGAAGATGGCGGAAAAATTCAACCGTCCGATCATCACCTTTATTGATACACCGGGTGCTTACCCCGGATTGGAAGCAGAAGAGCGGGGACAAGGTGAAGCAATCGCCCGCAATCTGTTCGAAATGGTAAATTTGAAGGTGCCGGTAATTTGTGTCATCATTGGTGAAGGTGCATCCGGTGGGGCGTTGGGAATTGGTATCGGCGATAAGGTTGCCATGCTGGAGAATACTTGGTACACCGTTATATCTCCCGAAAACTGCTCGACCATTCTATGGAGAAGTTGGGATTATAAGGTGCAAGCAGCAGAACAACTGAAGCTTACATCTGAAGATATGAGTCGATTTGGATTGGTCGATGACGTAATCCGCGAGCCTATCGGAGGTGCTCATAATAAACCCGAGGAGATGGCAGTAACTTTAAAGAATTATCTGATTCAATCTTTGAATGAGCTAAAACCTATTCAACCCGATACGCGTATCAGAAACAGAGTGGAAAAATTCTCCAGAATGGGATTTTACGAGGAAATTTAATACCGGCAAATCGTCGGCATTTTATAAACTGTTCCTGTCAGGAACTGAATAACTTAAATTTTATTGAAAATGGCTCATTTATTGAGAGGTACCGGTGTAGCATTGGTTACACCATTTAACAATGACCAGTCAGTTGATTTTTCGGCACTAGAGCAACTGGTCAATCATGTAATTGAAGGTGGTGTGAACTACGTGGTGGCTTTGGGTACAACTGCCGAGACACCGACTCTGACAGAACAAGAAAAGAAAGATATACTTCGGTTCGTAATCGAAAAGACAGCTGGTCGGGTTCCTGTAGTTTGTGGTGCCGGTGGCAACAATACTGCCGAAGTGATTCATCAACTGAATACTTGGGATATGAGTGGTGTCGCTGCCATTTTAAGTGTGGCGCCCTATTATAATAAACCTTCTCAAGAAGGTATTTATCAGCATTTTAAAGCAATCGCGCAGGCGACAAAATTGCCCATTATTCTCTATAATGTACCGGGTCGTACCAGCAGCAACATTCTGCCGGAAACTGCTTTGAAATTGGCTAGGGAATTTTCCCATATCGTGGCTATTAAAGAAGCAAGTGGAAATTTAGCGCAATGCATGGATCTGGTACTGGGTAAGCCCGAAGGTTTTGCGGTTTTGTCCGGTGATGATGATCTGGTTTTGCCGCAGATTGCGGCAGGTATGGAAGGTGTGATTTCTGTAGCTGCTAATTGCTATACCAAGGATTTTACCGGAATGGTTAATGCCGCATTGGAAAACAATTATGATCTGGCCCGTTCGCTACATTATAAATTGTTGAAGGGAATCCGGTTGCTATTTGCAGAGGGTAATCCGGTGGGCGTAAAATCTGCATTGAAGCACTATGGTATTTGTAGTGATATGGTGCGCTTGCCATTGGTAGCGGCCTCTGATAAACTCGCTGCTGAAACCGAAACCTTCGCCGGCAGCCTCTAATCAGATGCTTAACGCCGGTTTTCGTAACTTTGTAAAAATTTAAATAGAATACAGGAATATGAGTACTACGACAAGGTCTGAAATAGACTTTAAACTGCCTTATAAAGTAAAAGACATCAGTCTGGCCGAATGGGGACGGAAAGAAATCAGACTCGCGGAAGCAGAAATGCCGGGTCTGATGGCGATCCGTGCAGAATACGGTGATAAGCAACCATTGAAAGGTGCCAGAATCGCTGGTTGTTTGCATATGACTATTCAGACTGCCGTATTGATTGAAACGCTGGTAGCTCTGGGAGCTGAAGTGAGATGGAGTTCTTGTAATATTTTCTCCACTCAGGATCATGCTGCAGCAGCTATTGCCGCTGCCGGTATCGGAGTGTTCGCATGGAAGGGTCAAACTCAGGCCGAAGCTGATTGGTGCATTGAACAAACTTTGTTCTTTGGATCAGAAGATCGTCCTTTAAATATGATTCTGGATGATGGTGGTGATCTGACCAATATGGTATTTGATACTTATCCGGAATTGGTGCAGCATGTGAAAGGTTTGTCTGAAGAAACCACTACCGGTGTACACCGTCTTTACGAGCGCATGGCTAAAGGCACTTTGCCTATCCCTGCGATCAATGTGAACGACTCAGTGACTAAATCCAAATTCGATAACAAATACGGTTGTAAAGAATCTTTGGTAGATGCTATCCGCAGAGCGACCGATGTAATGATGGCCGGTAAGGTAGCAGTTGTAGGTGGCTACGGTGACGTAGGTAAAGGTTCTGCAGAGTCTTTGAGAGGTGCCGGAGCGAGAGTAATCGTTACCGAAATCGATCCGATCTGCGCTTTACAAGCGGCGATGGACGGATTTGAAGTGAAGAAAATGGTAGACGCCGTTAAGGAAGCCGATATTATTGTTACTGCTTCAGGTTGTCGCGATCTGATCACTGAACAGCATTTCCGTTTGATGAAGGATAAGGCTATCGTTTGTAATATCGGTCACTTCGATATCGAAATCGATATGGCTTGGTTAAATGCCAATTACGGTCAAACAAAAGATACCATTAAACCTCAGGTAGATCTGTACAATATCGATGGTAAAGAGGTGATTATCCTTGCTGAAGGTCGTCTCGTGAATCTCGGATGTGCTACCGGTCACCCTTCATTTGTGATGAGTAATTCATTTACCAACCAAACTTTGGCACAAATCGAATTGTGGACCAACCACGCTAGTTACGAGAATAAAGTGTATGTACTGCCAAAGCATCTCGATGAGAAGGTGGCCCGTTTGCACTTAGCCAAGATTGGTGTTGCATTGGATGAATTGACCGATGCACAGGCTGAATATCTGGGTATCGCTAAGAATGGTCCATACAAGCCGGAACATTACCGTTACTAGTAACTTTAGTATGGGAATTTTGAATCAGGTATCTGCCACAGCAGATACCTGATTTTTTTTGCCTCTTGATATCTTATGCAGGTGTGTTTAAAAACTGAAGAAATTCTTCTTCGTTCAAGATGGTCACACTACCCAGTTTTTTCGCTTTTTCTAATTTGGATCCGGCATCGGTGCCCACAACCAAGTAATTGAGTTTACTGCTTACGCCGCTCAGGATAGTTCCGCCGCGTTCTTCTACCATGGCCTCTGCCTCACTTCTTTTAAACATGCTCAGTGTGCCGGTAAAAAGAAATGTCTTGCCGGTAAGCGTTCCGTCTTCAGCGGTTTGATTCTTTTGCGTATTAGACAAATTTACACCGGCTTCTTCCAATGTATCTATCAAATGACGATTGCCCGGGTTTTGGAAGAAATGATTGATAGAAGCAGCTACTTTTGGGCCGATATCTGCCAAAGTGGTTAGTTTTTCTACATCCCAGTCATATAGATCTCTGATATGATTAATCGCCGCGGCTATTGTTTTAGCGGTAGTTTCGCCTACCAGGCGTATCCCCAATCCGAATATCAAACGATGCAAAGGTTGTGATTTGCTTTGCTCGATGGCTGCTGTGAGGTTGGCAATAGATTTTGCCCCAAACCCTTCCATACCTTGGATATGATTCCAGTCGATCTGATATAATCCGGGAATATCTTTCAGAATGCCTTGGTCAAAGAATTTTTTCACATTCGATTCACCCATTCCACGGATATCCATTGCATCTTTACTACAGAAATGGATGATGCGTTCGACGACCTGCGCTGTGCAGTTTACATTGATACATCTCCACACAGCTTCATCCTCTGCTTTTTCCAGTGGTTCAGCGCAGACAGGGCACAATTCCGGAAAAGCGATTGGGGTTTCAGAGCCATCTCTTAATTCTGCCATCGACTTTACGATGTATGGTATTACATCTCCCGCACGTTCTACTAATACAGTATCGCCAATCTTCAGGTCTTTTTCACGAACAACATCTTCATTGAATAGAGAAACAGAACTGATTGTAACACCACCGAGTGGTACCGGGGTGATTTTGGCGACCGGGGTAATAGTACCGGTTCTCCCTACCTGAAATTCTACTCGTTCCAATTTACTGGTTGCTTGCCGGGCTTTGAATTTAAAGGCTACTGCCCATCGTGGATGATGTGCGGTCATACCCATTTGTTCCTGCATGGCAATGCTATTTACCTTGATTACCAGTCCGTCTACTTCATATGGCAACTCATCTCGCTTTGCTTCAAATTCACTGCAATAAGCTATTACGTCCTCGATGCTGTTACATTTTACCATTTCCTGTACAGGCGTGGAGAATCCCAAATCGTTGAGCCATTGCAGGGTGTCGAAATGGTGCTGTAGCGGTTGGGGCATATCTGAAATTCCAGCTGTGAAGTAGCTGACATGATAAAGTATTGCATGGAGTCGTCTTTTTCTGACTTCCTCCGGGTTGAGCATTCTTAAGGTACCGGAAGCGGCATTTCTTGGATTAGCGAGTGGCGCTAATCCTTCTTTAATTCTTTGCTCGTTAAAATTGGCAAAGAATTCTTTGTGCATGACTACTTCACCTCTGATTTCAATTTGTTGGATTCCGGATTGATCGAATTTTGCCGCTAAGGGAATGGATCTGATTTGACGGATATTGGTGGTGATTTCTTCACCCATAACACCATCACCTCTGGTGGCACCCCTGATCAATTGCCCGTTTTCATAGACTAGAGAAATACTGGCTCCGTCATATTTTGGTTCAATGCAATATTCCAGCTGGTCTGTCCCTGCGGATTCACGACATTTCCGATCCCAATCCCGTAGATCCGCTTCGTTATATGTATTGTCCAGGCTGAGCATCGGCACCAGATGTCGTACCGGTGGAAACTTTTCACTGAGTCCGATCGCTACCCTTTGTGTGGGTGAATCGGGTGTTATCAACTCAGGAAATTGCTGCTCGAGATGTTGCAGTTTTTTAAACAGCCGATCATATTCTTCATCTGCCAACACCGGATTGTCTTCGACATAGTATTTGCGGTCAGCAAAATTGATCACCTCGCGGAGGCGGTCGATCTGCTCTTCGGGATTAGACAGGTCTTCTTCCAAAAGAGCCTTCGCTTGCGCGTACATGTATTGCTCGTCCCTTTTCGTATCCATACCGACAAAAATAAGCGAATGACCGTGAAATGCGGAGAAGCTATTACCCTATTATCAGTCAGTCGGATAAACACAGAAAGATATGATCTCCTAGATCGCTCCTGACTAGGTACTGAGTTCTTCCCATTGACCTGCCCCTTCGCGGATTAATACCGGCTCTTCATCGGTGCAATCGATCACTGTTGAAGGGATCATTCCCCCTGTGCCTCCGTCGATTACCATGTCGACCAAGTTGCCAAATTCTTGATAGATAATTTCCGGATCGGTGTAATTATATACATCGCCATCCATCGGCAAAGAGATGCTCATGATCGGATGTCCCAATTCTGTGACCAGTTCACGGGTGATATTGTGATCCGGAACCCGAATTCCTACCGTGTCCTTTTTCATTTTCAATTGTTTAGGAACCTGTCTACTGGCGTTGAGGATAAAGGTATAGGGGCCCGGCACTTTATTTTTTATAAATCGAAAAGTAGGGGTATCAATCGCTTGCGCATAGTCGCTCAAGTGGCTTAAGTTATTGCAAACAAAGGAGAATCTGGCCTTTTTGGGATTGATCCCCTTAATCGCACAGATCCTTTTTATGGCTTCGGTGTTGAAGATATCGCATCCCAATCCATAAATAGTATCTGTAGGATAGACAATGACACCTCCCTTACGCAGGCATTCCACTGCCGACAGAATATTTCGGGATTGGGGATTGGCGGGGTGAATAGAAAGTATCATAGTAACCTTTTTCTTAAAGATACGCAATTTTTATCGGTAGGGTATTGGCGGTTGCCAACGGCTAGCTAAAGTACCGGCGGTTGCAATAAATTTTGAATTTCCTGCAATGATTGTGCAAGCCTTTGTTGAGGTGTGCCTTCGACGAGGATCCAGGGAACACCGCTGTTTTGAACAATATCTTTATAGATATTAAAGAAATAGGTTCTCATCTCCGGCTCAGGATGCTCCCGAAGCGGATCATCTTCCCAGGGCATATCAATGCTGGTCAGAATGTACAAATCGTAGGGGCGCTCTGCAATTGTTTGGAGAATGGAAACAGGACAGTGATTGTACTTATGTTCGCTCCACACTTTAATGACGTACAAGTCGGTATCGCAAATCAGCAGACGTTTCGCCTCTCTTGCCAATTTATCTTCCAATTTAAGTTGTCCTGCCGCTATATGCAACAGATCTTCTTCTAGGTACTCTCTATTGATTTGGTGCAAGTATTCCCTTGCAAATTCCGGTACGAAGCATGTATTAAGTGCCGCTGCAATCTCGCTGCTAAGCGTTGATTTACCGGTTGATTCAGGGCCTATAATTACTATTTTCTTTAAAGACACCGGATTAGTTGGACTCGGATTTTAATTGTTGAGAATAAATCTTTTTCCAGTTGAAGTAACCAAAGATAGCTACAACAAATAGAAACACAGTCAGCAAGGCTGTCAGTGGCATTTTTTTATAGAATAAAAGCGGTACAGCACAGAGGTTTGAAATATTGAGTAATATCCAGTTTTCGATTTTCCTGCGCGCTAAAAGCCACATGCCTGCCCATGCCGTCGCGGCTACCCAGGCATCTATTTTCGGTACTGTTGAATCAGTGAAATTTGATAAGACCAAATAGAGCAAGATCCAGCCAAACAACACTATTGCGATAGTAATCAGCCATTCGCTCCTATTCGTTTTGGTGATGGAGAGCTGTTTTCCCCGGTTACCGTTCAGCCAGTGCGACCAACCGTAGACGCTCATAATAAAATAGTAAAGGTTTAAGAAGCCTTCGGCGTAGAGACCTGTGTCGGGATGAATAAACAAATAGGTGAATAGAGCTGTGCTAGCTATTCCGGTTGGGTATAGCCAAACACTATTTACCCTGGAGAATAGTACGCTGGCAACACTGAAGGCGACGGCGATCCACTCTAGTGGCTGAGTTTGATAAATTTGGTTTAGAAAGAGCCGGAACCATTCTTGAATTTGCATATGTGCAAAGGTAAAGTTGTTGTTGGGAATGGAGCATGTAGAATCGCGATTCCGCGGTATATTTGACCATGCAGTTTATCTGGCAACACATAGCATCGATAATTGAAGAGTACGACGGCGCCCTGCCTTTGACGCATTTTTTGAAACTATATTTCAAGCGATTCCCCCGATTGGGTAGCAGGGATCGGAAAATCTTGTCAGCCATGGCTTATTCCTGGTATCGTTGTAGTCGTGGACTGGCAGAGGATTTAGGATTTGAAAGACGCTTGCAAGCTTGCTTGTATCTGTGTGAAGCGGAGCTACCTCAGATCGAAAGATTCTTACCGGAAGAGTGGTTGAATACAGGGCTGTCGGTAGAGGAGCGAGTCGCATGGTTGCGGGAGACTCAGGAAATTCGGTTTGAGAGGAGTGCTTTGATGCGTTCACAAATATTGTTGTCAGAAGGTATTGACAGGGATGAATGGTTGTTTTCAATGCTTCGTCAACCAAGATTGTTTATTCGTGTAGTTAAGGATTGGGATAGGGTACTAGATAGATTGAAGGAAGCGGAGATTGCGTATCGGAATGTTTCACATCGATTGCCCGGCGGGGCAGAGATATTGAGTTTATCATTACTCAATGGGATAAAGCTGGAGGATATTTTGGACGCGAATACTTATGTGGTTCAGGATTTATCTTCACAGAAAACTTTTGGATATTTTTCGATACAACAGGATTTACGCTGGTGGGATTGTTGTGCCGGAGCCGGTGGAAAGTCTTTGTTACTCAGTTCGTTAGATTCTAAAGTTAAATTGGTGGCTTCGGATCTGCGTGCTACGGTATTAAAGAATTTGCAGACTCGATTCAGGCAGTACGGTTTAAAAGTGCCGGATATCCGACGCCTGGATGTTTCGGAATTGAGCTTGACAAAGGAGGCTATGGGCGATGGGGAGCTATTTGACCGGATTATTTGCGATGCGCCCTGCTCGGGTAGTGGCACCTGGGCACGTACTCCGGAACAGTTATATTTTTCGGATCAAGATCAGCTCAATAGGTTTCCCATATTGCAAAGGCAAATTGCTATAAATGCGTTACAGTTTTTACGACCGGGAGGTATGTTAATTTACATTACTTGTTCTGTGTTTAGACAGGAGAACGAGGAGATGACTGCGTACTTGACTCAGCTGCCGGGAATTCGTTTGCAAAATGCGGTTTTGATCAATGGGATTAAAGAGGGGGCTGACAGTATGTACATCGCTGTATTCAATAAGGGTGAAAATGGAGATTGTTGAGGGGTAGCGTATTTCTTTACTGACTGTTAATTTTCCTTGCAAATTGCGAAAACACAAGATGATGCAAGGCATATTTGATTATATTGCGACATCCGTACCCCCGTATGCAGGCACTTCTAGATTTTATAGGCAATTTGACTGATCCGCAGTGGATAACCCAACACGGCGGTTTGTTTTTGGTAGCATTTATTGTATTTGCTGAAACCGGATTATTTGTCGGATTTTTCCTTCCCGGAGACTATCTTCTGTTCATAACCGGGATGATCATAGCCAATTCTCAATATCCATTTGAGTCAAATGGTGAACATTTATTGTTTTGGCTAAAGAAGGGAGGAGCGCATATTCCGCTACCCTTTGATATGGATCCGGGCGTTGCGAATTTATTTTTCTGGATAACATTAATTATAATTTGCGGGGTATTGGGCAATATGGTTGGCTATTGGTTTGGCAAAAAATCGGGTCCTCTTTTATTTGAGCGAAGGGAGACCTGGCTTTTTAAGCGGAAGTATCTTGTTCAAGCTCAGGCATTTTATGAAAAGCGTGGAGGCGGTGCAATAGTAATCGCACGTTTTCTGCCGTTGGTGCGCACATTTGCTCCGATTGTAGCTGGAGTTGTGAAAATGGATCGTAAGAAGTTCATGTTTTACAATTTAGTAGGTTGCATCGCATGGGTCGTGAGTATGACCGTTACGGGTTATTTATTGGGTACTAATGAGTGGGTGAAAAATAATTTGGAAAAAATCGTCATAGGGTTGGTTTTAGTGACGACCGGACCGGTAATTTATCGAATGTTTTTCCATCGGAAGAAATAGATATTTCTATAGATTTCAGTTTAAGACTTCCTTCTTAGTAGTTTGTTACGTTGCTTTTTTGCCCTTGATTTAGAAGTAATTTAAGAAGCCTATTCGATTCCGATATGATTATCATATCGGTTAATTGTGTACGTTTGCAGGTTCTTAAAAGGTTCGCTTTCCGGCATGGCACTACTTGGCAATTTAATCGCGCGTTCACTGAGGCTTCGCAAGAAATTTGTATTACCGGTAGCCCCACCTCAGGTATATCAGCGTCATGTTTTACGGAGTTTACTGGAACGTGCACAATATACAGCGTTTGGCAAGCATTACGCTTTCGGCGATATGATTGGTGAGGAACTCGATTTTCTGAAGGCTTTTCAGAAACGGGTTCCGGTACACACGTACAACGAAATGTATGCTCATTGGTGGCACCGGGCGCAAAAAGGGGAAGCTGATGTAACCTGGCCGGGGAAGATCAAATATTTCGCGCTTAGCTCGGGTACTTCCGAATCAGCCAGTAAGCACATTCCGGTGACACAAGATATGATCCGGGCGATCAAGAACATCGGTTTTCGCCAGTTGTATAGCATGGTGAATTTCGATGTGCCACCGGCAGCATTTACCAAGGGTATTTTAATGTTGGGAGGAACTACCTCTCTGTTCGAAAAAGGAGAATACTACGAGGGAGATATGAGCGGCATCAGTGCTATCAATATGCCCCGCTGGGTTTCTTCCCTGTTATATAAGCCCGGTCAGAAGATTTCAAGTCGGCCCGACTGGAATGAGAGAATTAAACTGATTGTGGAGCATGCCCGCGATTGGGATGTAGGAACGGTATGTGGTGTTCCTGCATGGGTACAGATAGTTTTGGAGCAGATTATCGAACATTATAATGTGAAAACGATCCACGATATCTGGCCGAATCTCAGCGTTTATATACATGGAGGAGTTGCTTTTGAACCTTATCGAAAAAGCTTCAAAAAGTTGTTGGGCAAACCCGTGACTTTCATTGAAACCTATATGGCTTCGGAGGGTTCATTTGGATTTCAGGCTCGTCCGGGCGCGGGTATCAAACTGGTATTAAACAACGGAGTATTTTACGAGTTTATTCCTTTTGATAAGAATAATTTTGATGAGGATGGAAATGTGAGGGAGCATCCTGAGACGCATCTGGTGCATGAGGTCAAGGAGGGAATAGAGTACGCAGTAATGATCAGTACTTGTTCGGGTGCATGGAGGTATATCATCGGCGATGTGGTTAGGTTTGCCAACGCTGCAGAACACGAAATCATAATAACCGGAAGAACCAAGCAGTTTTTAAGTTTATGCGGGGAGCATCTTTCGGTGGACAATATGAATAAAGCGATCGATACGGTGGCAAAAGAGTTGGATATTACTATCCGGGAATTTACCGTCGCCGGTCTGCCTTTTGAAAACTTATTTGCTCACCACTGGTATATCGGCTGCGAAGATCCAAACGTTGATCCGGAGAAAGTTCGGGAACTGCTTGATGCCACCTTGTGTCGGATTAACGACGACTATGCAGTTGAGCGGACCTCTGCACTGAAGGAAATTTTTGTGACAGTCTTACCCGGAGAAATGTATTATAAGTACATGCGCGCTAAGGGAAAGGAAGGTGCCATGAATAAATTCCCACGGGTATTGAAAGGGGAAAAATATCAGGATTGGCTCAACTTTTTGAAAAATGAGGGTGTTCAAACACTCCATTAATAGGTAATTACCGCATTCTTCAGAAGACCAAATTCGTGACATATAGCTCAACCTAATATTTGGTTTATTATACAACTAAGTAAAATTCTATTTTTCAGTAAATTTATATATTAGATATTTATTCTTTTTGTTCTAATTTTTGGAATAATATTACACTGAAGTTGAAATGTTAATCCGAAAATTATGAACAATGAAGCATTTGTCTATTCTGTTAGGATTGTTTTGCTGGGCAGTTCAATTGTCGGGTCAATACTATCTGACAGGCAGTTCCTATTTACAGCATTTCGATCAATTGGCTAGCGGCCTGCCCAAAGGCTGGCATGTATATACCTCTGCTACCGATAGTAGCATGGGTGTGGAACAGCATCTTATTCCCGGAACTTCGTCCTGGGGACATTCCGGAGGTGGATTTAAAAATTTCGCTTCCGGAGGCAGCGTTCCTCCTACAACAGCTGCGGCTGATCAGCATTTAGTTACGGATCGGTCGTTGGGGGTGCGACAAACGTCCGCTGCAGGGTATAATCCGGGTGCAGCCTTCTGTTTTAAAATCGCGCATACTGTCGGACTGACTGATTTTCAATTGCAATTTGAATTGCAAACGCTAACTCGTTCGTCGCATGTAATTGAATGGGTGGTGGATTATGGCATCGGAGATACACCTACCGTATTTACTCCGGTGTCGGTAACAGGAAATCGGACAACTGGAAATGATACGATTGTAAACCATCAGATCAAAGCGGATTTCGGAAAGCAGATAGATAATCTCACAGACGTAATTTGGATTAGGATTGTCAATTTAAGTGCATCCGCGGCTGGCAGTGGTAGTCGTCCATCTGTAGGTATTGATGATTTTAGACTGAGCTGGAAGGGACAGGCTCGTGGTTCTGATCGTCCGGATGTGCTGAGAACTATGCCGCTGACAGGAGAGCAGTTTGCATCTCCGAATCTGACTCCTGAATTTGAATTCAATAGGATGGTACGAAAGGGTATGGGTAACATCTATATTACTAATGCTACCAAGCAACTCCGGGATACCTTATCTGTGTCCGACTCACGGATTGTAGTTGATGATTATACAGTAAGAATCAGCGGATGGAATTGGGCGCACGAATCAGAATATTATATCGGATTTGATTCTGCAGCTTTCGATACTGCTGGAATACGCTCCTTCGGTATTTACGATACGATGTTTTGGCGGTTCCGGATTGCCCCTGAAGTGCTGACAGTCGATCGATTATATGAGACATTCGATGATGCCTGTGAGCAAGGTGTGCTTCCTGTCGGCTGGTCGGTTATCAATAAAAAGGGCAATCAGCAATGGGGCTGCCATACCGCCTATGGCACTACATCCTATCGAATTACCTCCTATTCGGGAGGGAAATATCATGAGAATGAGGATTGGTTGATCAGTCCGAAAATTCATCTGCCCGGTAATCCGGACCATATATTCTTCAAGCAATATAAGCGGCGGGCGGGAGAAGAACTGCAGCTATTATGGTCTGAAGAATACCCTGGTTATGGAGACCCTGCGGCATTTAACTGGAATGAACTGAGGGTTGAGTCCGGTGCTGCTGATACCATGGTTTGGTTGGAGCATGCTCAGCAGTTTTCCTATGGCTTGCCACAGCCTTTTTTTATAGCATTTCGGTATGTTTCTGATCAGACAACGGGTTATGAGATCAGAATTGATAGTGTTGTAATTACTGAAGATGCATCTGCTGTTTCTGAGCTTGTTTCTGATCGGCGACTGGTATTGACGGGCGGATTTATGGGTGCACCTTTGGAATTAGTGATTTCGGGATCGGAGTCGGAGCGATGCTATTTGGAGGTTTTTGATATATCCGGCAAGCGAGTATTGGGGGCGGAGATCAGAAAACAATCAGGAATATATCGGTACCAGATAAACAGAGGAGCTTTGGCTCCGGGATGTTATGTCGTTTGTCTGCAGCGGGCAGATGGACAAAGGCAGGTGTTGAGGGCGATGGTGTGGTAGGGGAAAGCGCCGGACTTATATGAAGTCACGGCGCTTTCATTTATTTTTTTGAGTTCAGAAATGTGCTAAGAAGAGAGTACGTATGCCATCTCGATCATGTCTTTGCGGATATGACCATGTAATTTGCCGACATCATCAAATGGGGTGAAATGGATATTACCATTGATTACACCAACCATAAGCTGTGTTTTACCCTCTTTAAGTGCGTTGACTGCAGCGTATCCCAATCTGCTGGCCAGTATGCGGTCGTTCGGAGTAGGGGAGCCGCCTCTTTGAATATGCCCCAAAATACAAGAGCGGACATCCATATGCGGAAACCGGTCAGTGATGATCTGACGGAATTTCTCGGCGTTTCCGAAGTCATCCCCTTCTGCTACCACCAAAATATTCACCAATTTCTTTCTGCGGTTATCGAAAGCAATTCGATTCAGAACTTGTTCGGGGTTAGTTGCAATTTCGGGAATAAGGATATCTTCAGCACCGCAAGCGATCCCGCTATGTAAAGCTATATAACCGGCATCTCTACCCATGACCTCTACGATAAACATCCGATCGTGTGCTTCTGCTGTATCTCTGATTTTATCTATAGCTTCTACTGCTGTTGTAACGGCTGTATCAAACCCGATGGTGGTGTCTGTGCCTGCCAGATCCCGATCGATGGTTCCCGGAACCCCTATTGCGGGTATGGAATAATGCTTGAAAAATTCAACTGCTCCTCTGAAGGTGCCATCTCCACCGATCAGTACCAATGCTTCGATTCCGTGCTTCTGCAGGTTTTCAAAAGCGGTTTTTCTACCCGCATCCGTCGTAAAGTCTTTACTTCTGGCTGTTTTCAGAATAGTACCCCCGCGTTGTATTATATTTGATACATCGGTGGTCTGCATTTGGAAAATATCTCCTTCAATCAGCCCCTGGTAACCTCTTCGGATACCAAATACTTCCATCTGATGGTAGATAGCGGTACGAACTACCGCGCGAATAGCAGCGTTCATACCCGGACTATCCCCACCGGAAGTCAACACCCCTATTTTTCTAATCGCCGAGCTCATCTTATAAAGTTTGTTCCTGAAAGCTACGAAAAACTTTTGCTATTCAGGGTTTCTAATAATGATGATGTATTACATTAAAGCGTGTCGACTTCCTTTATCAATTAATTGACTAATTCTGCCTGACGTGGTACTGATCTCAGTTGCTTAAGCAATTCTTTGTGATCGCCGGATGAACTTGGAGCGAGTGCTCCGTTGCTTGCCATTATTGCCATCGCTTCTTGTTCGCTAATGATGTTTGGAAGGTTATATTCCTCCTTGAATCCTACCAGTGACAGTTTAATACCTGCCGCTTCTGCTTTGGTTGTAGCAAAATCTCGTATCAAGTCCAATACGTCAAAATCTATATACTTTGTTTTGCCTGCGTCTATAATTACTTTGCTGTTCGACGGGAGGCGATCGAGTGTTTCTTTGATACTCGCTTTGTTGAGAAACGATACCTCCTGCGCTAAAGTCAAACGAATCAAATCTTCATTTTTGAAACTGATACGATGGTAATAATAGGGGATCCCCATATTTTGTCGCAACAAATAGATGATACTGATCACCAGGCCGATACCTACGCCTTTCAGCAGATCCAAAGCAACCACTGAGATTACTGTCGCAACAAAGGGGATAAACTGAGCGGTGCCGGCCTTCCACATATGTTTGAAAATAGCGGGGCGACAAAGGCGATATCCGGTAAAGATTAGAATGGCTGCAAGAGATGCTTTTGGAATATGATTCAATAGGGTTGGAATCATAGCTACACAAATGAGCAATAACAAGCCGTGGGTGATGGTGGCGATCTTAGTTCTTCCCCCCGCATTGATGTTGGCTGAGGATCTTACTATTACCGATGTGATGGGTAGGCCGCCGAGAAAACCGCTGACCATATTCCCGATACCTTGTGCACGTAGTTCGGTGTTCCCCGGGGTACTTCTTTTGAGTGGGTCTAATTTATCGGTCGCTTCGATACACAGAAGGGTTTCAATTGAGGCTACTACAGCGATAACTACACCTGTTTTCCAAACATTGGGATTCGCAAACCCTGTAAGATCAGGGAGGGTAAATTGTTGGAAAAATTCAGAAGGGCTGTTAGGAATCGGCAGATTAACGAGATGCATCGTGCTGAGCGCCCAATCTGAATTGTTAAGTTTAAATAATTCGTTGATAAGCGTGCCGACCAACACAGCTAAGAGTCCGGCGGGGATCAACTGTAATTTCTTAAAACCTTTGAGTTGCCAAATTGCTAATAGAGCAATACCTGTGACGGCAATTATTACCGCTGCCGGTTCGATATGATTCAATAAATCAGAAGTATTAGTCAGTATGAATCCGTCTTCGGCATCGGGGAGTCCGGCGGAGCTGGTGTTATGTCCTAAAGCGTTGGGGAATTCTTTGATAATGATGGTAAGTCCGATACCCGCCAGCATACCTTCGATCACATTAGTAGGGAAAAAACTGGCGACAGAACCGGCTTTTAGTATGCCTAATAGCAATTGCAGTGCGCCGGCTACGATCACTGCACAGAGAAAAATATTGAACGCCCCCAGTTGTTCTATAGCCACTATGACGATCGCTATAAGTCCGGCTGCCGGACCGCTGACGCTGAGGTTGGATTTACTCAAGAATCCAATTACTACGCCACCTATTACCCCGGCTACAATGCCGGAAAATAGAGGAGCATTAGAAGCCTGTGCTATACCAAGACATAAGGGTAGAGCTATCAGAAATACGATTAGTCCGGATAACAAATCCCGCTTGTGACGGGCAAAAAAGGAAATATTAGAGTTCATGTAGATTGACTGTTAATAATATATTATTATATAATAATATGTAAGTAGATTGTCAGATAGGAGATAAGCTATCTGGCATTAAATCAAAACTTAATTAACAGTAGTGGTTTGGAGGCGGTGTTAAAACCTCCGGAGTATAGAGAGAGGGGTGGTTATCCGAATAGTGTAAAGGCGACCGGGGCAGAGAGATTGATGTAACGATATGAATGGTTGAATTTGAACCCGGTCCGTGAAAACTATCTAATACCCTCTTCAGTTTGGAGCCATCATCGTGGGCAGTTTCGTGTACTTCTTCCGTCATTACCGCATTGTATAATAACTTTCCAACCTCCTTGATCGGGAGGATTTGGAAAGAAAATAATACAAGAAAAAAGCAAGCACGTAACTTTTTCACAGTCGCAAAGTAAAAATAAAATCAATCAAATAAATCAATATCTACATTAAAAAACTGTTAAACGAGGGCCAAAAGACTCCGCTAAGCCTATAATCTGCTGTCAGTTGTGATCAGCTATGATTATTCGTTACATTTGCAGGACATGTTTTTCAGATTAATTACACTGATATTTTTGTTCAGTTTAGGTGCCACACGGGGGTATGCGCAGCCGGTTTGGCCCAGTCCTGAGGTGGAACAGATGTACCAACAGGCGAGAAAACTTATGATGAGCGGTAGTTTTACTCAGGCTATCGCTGCGTATCAACAGCTCACAGTCTTGGCTCCGGATGTTGTAGAAGTGTACCGCGACCTTGGACGACTGTATTATCTGACCGGAGCTTTTGATGATGCCAATAAGACCCTGAACAGTGTAATCAATAGCAGCGCTGCAGACGCGCAAAGTTACCAGATAGCCGCAGCAAGCATGGCGGCACAGCAGCGGCATAAAAAAGCTCGTTCGCTTTTACAACAAGGTCTTGAACGTTTTCCTAATTCGGGGTTATTATATCACGAAATGGGTAAACAGTATTACGACAGGAGGGAAATGGAGCCGGCACTAAAGGCTTGGTTGGATGGAATTGAAGCAGATCCGGGATTTCATATTAACTACTATGAGGCCGCCCGCATGTATATGTCTACAGGAGAGCTGGTATGGACGATAATTTACGGGGAAATTTTCCTTAGCCGCGAAATCAAAACTCCTAGGGCAAAGGAAATTGGAAAGATGATATTAGAGGCATATGAACAATTTTATTTTAAACCCAGAGATATAAAGGCTCCCGAATTCGGGAAGGTAACCGCAGCAGGAGAAGCTTCAAATTTTTATGATGCAGTATCAGAAGTACTACGCCGGTTGTCACCTGTAGTGAGCGATGGGATAACTACTGAGAACCTGGTCATGCTCAGGACCCGATTCAACATCGAATGGCAAAGGGCTTACGCCCGGCGTTTTCCATTCGCGCTGTTTCAATGGCACGATCAATTGATTCGGAACGGCCATTTTGACGCGTATAATCAATGGTTGTTCGGTGCCCTGGAGCAAGCGAGTCTGTATGATGCATGGACTTCCTTCCATAAGGAGGCTATCCCCGAATTTGAAAAATGGATCAGACAAAATCCCTTTAGTGCCGCACCGCGGGAATTTTATAACGAGAAGAAAGTAAAAGGGCTCTTTTCAGTCCGGTAGACATTAAATAAACGAAGTTTTAACGGTGATAATTTGCAGTCACAACGTTAAAATATTTATTAGATTGATATCCTGTAGTCAAATCCTGTATTTTTGATGACTAAATTAAACTCCCCCCTCCCGATGAGGAACCATATTTTCTATTTTCCAGTGCTTTTCGTGCTGAGTATTTTTTTTATTATTCCTGAGATGTCTGCACAGCCAGTTCAAACGGCTGATAAGATCATTGCGGTAGTCGGGAAAAATCGGATTATACTACAGTCGGACCTCGACTTGCAATTGGCGAATTTGAAACTTCAAAATCCTGAGGCTTATCACGACTCAATGAAATGTGGTATCCTGCAACAGATGGTCATGTCTAAGATGTTGGTTGAGCAAGCAGAAAGGGATAGTGTAATTGTGGGAGAGGAAGAAGTAGAAGCGAATTTGGACAATAAGCTCAGATATTTTATTTCCAGGGTTTACGGATCAAAAGAACGTCTGGAGCAGGCAACTGGTAAAACCGTTTATCAGATCAAGGACGAGAATCGTGAGGTGGTGAAAGAGCAGATGTTATCTGAAAGAGTACAGGCACAACTTTTAGAATCAGTGAGCATCACCCCTACAGAAGTGAGAGCTTTTTATAATGAGATTCCGGCCGACAGTCTGCCGTATTTTCCGGCAAGTGTCGAAGTAGGACAGATTGTAATCGACCCTCCGGTGAGTCCGGAATTGGACGAGTATGCCAGAAAGCAATTAGAGGAAATCAGGGCTCAGATCGTCAACGAAGGCAAAAGCTTTGAGGTAATGGCCGGTATATACAGTCAGGACCCGGGCAGCAGAGACAATGGCGGTAGATACAATGATGTGAGCAGAATTGATGGAGGATGGGCACCTGAGTTTGTCGCAGCGGCATTCAAACTCCAAAACGGAGAGGTCTCACCAATAGTCAAAACCAAATTTGGTTACCATATCATTCAGATGATTCAAAGAAAGGGTGACCAGGCAGATCTGCGACATATTTTGATCATACCGGAGCGGACTTCTGCTGACTTCAGGAAAGCGTTGAATCAGCTGGATAGCGTTAGGGCGGAGCTTATCTCAGGGAAGGTCAACTTCTCTCAGGCAGTAGGCAAATACAGCACAGATGAGCAGTCGAAAATGACTGCCGGAATGATAAGTGATCCGCAGACCGGAGCTACCCAACTGGAAGTTGACCAACTGGATCCTGCAATGGCACTGATGATCGATAGTTTGACCGTCGGGGGCTATTCCCAACCACACGTTTTTATAAACCCATATACCGGTGAAAGATCTTGCCGGATCATCTATCTCAGAGATCGGATCGAGCCCCATAAAGCGAATCTGGTAGATGATTATAGCAAGATTCAACAGGTAGCGCTTGCACAAAAGCAAAACAAAAAACTGGATGAGTGGCTTAAAAGAAAGCTGCCCAGTTATTATTTAAAAATTGATCCGGAGTTCAGGGACTGTAGAATATGGTCTGAATGGAAAGATTATATTCATTAACATTTTTTTGGAAAATTTTGTTTAATTTTCCCTGAATAACTTCTATAAATTAAATGACTCAAAAAAAGAACATTGTAAAATTTGCCCCAAAAGGAACCCCCAGTTTTTATGATGATGTACGCAAGAGGGTAGACGAATATTTTCGCACCAACAAGATCACAGAGCATGCTAATGGTGCTATGTATTTTAAGACAGGGGTAATGCTCGCCCTTTATTTTGTCCCTTACATTTTAATGGTTACCGGTACTGCCGCAGGGAGTCCTTGGCTCTTCTACGGTTATTGGGTGCTGATGGGCACCGGAATAATTGGTATCGGAACATCCGTAATGCACGATTCTAATCATGGTGCTTATGCCAAAAACAAACTGGTAAATAATATGCTCGGTGGTGTGCTGAATATTCTCGGTGGCTATTCTGCCAACTGGAAGATACAGCATAATATTCTGCACCATACCTATACTAATGTGGGTGGACTGGATGAAGACATCGAAGCCGGAGCTCTGATCCGGATGCATCCACACGCGCCAAAAAAGAAATTTCACCGTTTTCAATATGTCTATGCCTGGGTCCTCTACTGTTTGATGAACCTTTTCTGGGTGACCGTTAAGGATTACCGCCAATTATTTAAGTACAATCAGGTAGATTTATTGAAGAAGGAAAAGCTGACTTTAAAGCGTGGTATTACTGAGCTGACGTTGTTGAAGTTGTTCTATATCGGATATGCAATTGTGCTTCCCATCTTTTTCTCCGGAATGAGTTGGTACCATGTTTTAATCGGTTTCGTGATCATGCAAATGATTGCCGGATTAGCTTTGGCGTGCATTTTCCAACCCGCACACGTTATGGAGTCTTCAGAATTTCCAGAGCCCGGTCCTGATCGCAAAATGGAAAACAATTGGGCGGTACACCAAGTGTTAAATACGACCAATTTTGCCCCCGAAAGTGAATTGTTTTCTTGGTTTATCGGGGGACTGAATTATCAAATAGAACACCATCTGTTCCCCAATATTTGCCATGTGCATTATCCGCAGATTTCTAAGATTGTGCAATCGGTAGCCAAAGAATACGGTATCCCTTATCAGGTGCAACCGACCTTTATGCACGCTCTGTGGGAGCACGGTAAGATGTTGAAGAAATTAGGTCGGGACTAAGTTCCGGCCTTTGACTTAAACCCGTGCTCGCCACGGGATTTCTTCCCCTTTGTTGATATGAACAATATACCGCGCGAGTACGAATAGAAAATCCGACAAGCGGTTGAGGTAAGGAATGATCAGTCCCGGTATGGGTTCCTGCTGTTCTTCCGACATGCCAACACAGATTCGTTCTGCCCTCCGACAAATACATCTCGCGACGTGACAGGCAGATGCCGCTACATGTCCGCCCGGTAAAATAAACGAACGCATTTCGGGCAGTTCCTCATTTATGGAGTCTATTTGTAATTCCAAATACTGAATATCCTCGGAATGCAAATCAGGCAATTTCATTTTCACATCTTTGTTGGGTGCAGTGGCCAGCTCTGAACCTATGGTAAAGAGGCGGTCCTGAATTTCTCTTATCCAATGGGTGATCCTTTCCCGATTGGCCATATCCGCCACCAGTCCCAACTGCGAATTCAACTCGTCAACAGTGCCATACGCTTCAATGCGAATATGACTTTTGGGAACGCGAACGCCACCAATTAAGCTAGTGCTTCCCTTGTCTCCAGTTTTGGTATAAATCTTAAAGGCCATAAATTTTGTTTTTAGAAATGAAATTGTACCACCCGGAGTTTCCATTACCGGATGTATGAATTTCTGATTATTCAATGACACCATCTCTTATCCGAATCACCCTCTGTGTATACGCTGCAATATCCTCCTCATGAGTCACCAGCATGACCGTATTGCCATTCGCATGTATATCCCGGAACAGGTCCATGATTTCATAAGAAGTTTTGGAGTCCAGGTTCCCGGTCGGTTCGTCGGCCAGAATCAATGAGGGATTATTGATCAAAGCCCTGGCAATTGCTACTCTTTGACTTTGACCTCCGGAAAGTTCATTTGGTTTATGATTCGCTCTTTCAGCGAGTCCCACTTTTTCCAACATAGCCATTGCCCTTTCCTGTCGTTCTTTCCGCCCGTAACCTGCATAAATCAAAGGAACCGCGACATTCTCCCATGCAGTTAGCCGAGGCATCAGGTTGAATTGCTGAAATACAAATCCGATTTCTTTATTGCGAATCTCGGCCAATTCGTTTCCGGTCATCTTGCTGACATCCTTTCCATTTAAATTGTAAATACCGGAGGTGGGTGTATCCAGACAACCGATAATATTCATCAGCGTTGATTTGCCCGAACCAGACGGCCCCATCAAGGCTACGTATTCATTACTTTGGATGGTAAGATTTACTCCTTTCAAAACCGGCAAAGCCTGCGTTCCCAAAAAATAGTTTTTATGGATATTGATCAGCCGGATTACTTCTTTCATATAGTTGCGTTTTCCGAAAGGCGGAGAAGTTTCAAAAATAGCTATAATTTCACACAGTGAGGGAGCGTCTTTAAAGCTTGCCCTAAGCGTCTTATGGTTTATTTTCCGAATTGCAAGATCAATTTAGGCTTATTCATCACCGAGCGCAGGTCGGATGGGTATCACAATCTCGAAACGATATTTTTACCGTTGGGACTTAAAGATGCCTTGGAAATAGTACCGTCCGGATCGGGGATGACCACATTACATACCGTCGGGTTGCCGGTAGAGGGGTCTTCCGATAATAATTTGGTAATGAGAGCCTATCGTTTGTTGAGGGACGCTTTCCCGGATCGAATTCCACCTATTGAAATCTGGCTTTATAAGCATATTCCGATGGGTGCAGGTCTGGGTGGCGGTTCTGCAGATGGTGCCTTTATGCTTCGGATGCTAAATGAATATTTTTCACTCGGTTTGTCCACCGAGGCATTGATAGCATATGCTTTGCAATTGGGTAGCGATTGTCCGTTCTTTATTATCAACACTCCTCAATTTGCCTCCGGCCGGGGAGAAAAAATGATGCCGGTTTCTATAGATCTTCGTGGCTATCGAATTCGCCTGATCTGTCCGAGAATTCATATTTCCACGGGCAGAGCTTTCCAAATGATCCGACCCACTGCGCCTGTTTTTGATTTGAGAGAATTAGGTAATATTC
>CAZWPF010000046.1:0-23531 GCA_964636205.1 uncultured Chitinophagaceae bacterium
CGAACCTTCCGTTTGGAAATAAATTTTTCAGTTGTACCAACCAGTTCTGTGCATATAGTTCCGCAGTCGACCATAGGAACCAGCCCTGATTTGTTCTAAGAAACTGTATGGCACTTAATACATTCTCCTGTGTTTTAAGTCCGAACCCCTTCTGTCTGGCCAGTCGATTTTCATGGCAGGCATATTCCAGTTCTCCCAACGACTCGATACCCATCTCTTTCCATATGATAGCAAGTTTCTTAGGGCCGAGACCTTTGATCCGCATCATTTCGATCACACCTGCCGGAGTCTCTGCAATTAGTTGCTCCAACAAGTCTAATTTTCCGGCCGTCTGCATTTCCCGGATTTTATTACCGATTGCAGCGCCTATGCCCTTGATGGCAAACAATTCGACATCGTCGATCGTGCTGATCTCAACCGGAAGTTTACTGATGGTAAATGCGGCATTTGAATAGGATTTGACCTTGAAACTATTTTCGCCGTGCATATCCATGAGGCGTGACAAAAAATTCAGCTGATCGGCAATCTCCCGGTTCGTCACAATAAAGAATATTAAAACATCAAAAAAACAGCATCCGGAGATGATGCTCCCATGATACCGATGAAATAGAAAAAAGTCCGGAGAAGAGCTTCATCCGTCAAAGCAGATAAAAATTTCCGCATTGGAAAAATTAAATTTTAACCGGAAAACCTAAGCTTTTGGCTCCGCTGTATCTTTTTTGCAACAGCCTTTCCCCTTTTCGCAATTGGCCTTAGCCTCTTTATTGCATTTATCCTTTTTGCCTTTGCAGCATCCTTTGTCACCTGCAAAACTCATTGTTGTGGCAGCTAATAAAAATCCGGCGGCAAGCAAGGTTATTCTTTTCATACTTTTTGATTTTGCTTCAGAGTTAAAGATAAAAAAATCAGGACAGTCTGGCAACTGTGCTCACACCACCTTTCACCGTATCACCAATTTTTACGTTAACCTTAGTTCCAAGAGGCAGGTAGATATCCACTCTGGAACCGAAACGGATAAATCCGAATTCCGCATTTTGCTGAACCAGATCACCCTCTTTGACATAGTAACAGATTCGTCTTGCCAAAGCACCTGCGATTTGTCGCAAAAGAATATCCGTTTTTGCACCCTCAATTACCAAGGTAGTTCTTTCATTTTCTGTGGATGATTTAGGATGCCAAGCCACCAAATATTTACCCGGATGATACTTCATATATTTCACAGTTCCGGAGATGGGACTGCGATTGACGTGAACATTTAAGGGACTCATAAAAATAGACACCTGGAGCCGTTGATCTTTATAAAATTCCGGTTCGAAAGTCTCTTCTATCACCACCACTTTTCCATCGGCTGGCGCAATGACCAGTTCCGCATCATTGGTAAAGTTGCGTTTGGGGATACGGAAAAACCAGATTACCCAAAACCACAATAAAAAGCACACCAGATTGATTGGAAAAAACATCCAGGGCATGCTCCATAAAAATGTATAACTAGAATAGCCGATTGCTGCCCAAAGAGCTGTAGCAATCACAATATATCTGTAACCTTCCCTATGTATGGTCATAAAATGTAATCCGCATTTATGAAGCAACGAAATTAGTATTTGGGGCAGAATAACTGAAGAATTATTTCTGATTCGGCCTCAAGTCCGAATTATAAACAGAGATAAGCATAGCAAAATGCAAAGGGGGCGGCACCTAACAAAGAGTCGAATCTGTCTAAAGCTCCGCCATGTCCGGGCATCATTTTACCCGAGTCCTTGACCCCGGCCATTCTTTTGAGCCGTGACTCAAACAGGTCACCCGCCGTACCTGCAATTGTAGCGCAAAATGCCAAAATTATCCAGTCGATGGTTGAATAATTCAATGTAAATCTGCTCCATATAATGGCCGCAATGATGGTTACTATCGCCCCACCGGCTGTTCCTTCCCAGGTCTTTTTGGGCGAGATAGGTGAAAAAGGAGTTTTCCCTATCCATGAACCCACCAGATAGGCCATGGTATCATTCATCCATATCATTACGATGAGCGCTACGGGCAACAATACATCTTTCTCTCGCAAGTACAAAAGGAGCGCCATCGGAAGTACTATGTACACCAATCCGCCAATTACATACAAGGCCCCTTCTAATGAGAAATGCTTTGAAATGGTACCTGCCAGCAGCATCAATCCCGGAACGAATAACAAAGCAGGCCAATAATTTATGGAGTATGCCCCTTGGGGTAATATTACCGGTTCGAAAAGACCCAAAGCCACCAATCCAAGCGTTCCAAAGCCCACAAACTGCGTGGCCAATGCTACCCACCCCGACCGACCGGCCTCAGGAAATATTTTCTTCATTATGATAAAATATTCTCTCAGGCAAAGTGATTGGATGAGCAGTACTAATACAAAGAATGCCCATTGCGTCCAGAGCAAGCCAATCAACATAACAGCACAGAATACCACAGCACTTCCCAGGCGGGTAAAGAAGGTGGGCCAATGCAATGCCATAAAAGAAATTTTATTTTTAAGAAGATATTTGATTAATAAATTATAGGTTATGATACCCTATAATGTTTGTTCCTCTTCCTGGAGTTCTTCTGCAAGATAGTCATCAGTCCAACCCGGTGCAAGGGGAGTTCGATTTTTCCAGAGAATAGTTAATGCTGCTGTTCCGATTATCAGCCCCGCAATGACCCAGCCCCAGGGTAATAATGATTCTTCGACGGATTGTTGCACCGGAGTTTGTTCTTCAGAAAGATACACCAACACAATTTGCAATCCATTGTTGATCAGGTGTGCCAGAATGCTACACCAAATAGAACCGGTAAGATAATATATCAGTCCGAGTATTACCCCAGCCAGAAATATGGAAATAAAACCGTATAAAGTACTATGCATCAGAGCAAAAAAAACAGCGGTTACAATTATAGACACCAGCATAGCCCGATTTGCGCTTTTTGCCGCAGGCTGTCTCTGTAGAGCCAAACGGCTTTGTCGCTTAGCCATAAACCGCATAATGATCCCTCTAAAAAATAATTCTTCTCCGATGGCGGGTACGATGGCCATGATCAGAAAGACCAGGAAAAAGTCGGCGACTGAAGGCATACTCAAAAAAGCCTGGGTCATTCGATCATTGGTCGCCTGCAGGGCTGCCGCATCCGCTCCGAAGTCAAAGTTTCGCATAAGCGCGTGAATCTGAAGCATTACGGGAATGGCACCCAGCATGATGACTGCCGAAAGCAGCCATTGCAAGGCATTACCGGGCTTCCTCAGCCCGAGGTACTGCCGCATATGAGGAGTTGTCTGATAGGCAAATAAAAGAGCGGGAATCAGGAAAATACCAATGCTGAAAAACCCTTGCCAAAGCAGGGCCGCTGTTATTTCAATTTGCGGACTCTCTCTATTGAGTTGTTCCAGATCCACTGATTCCACCCCGGTTATCCAGGATACCAGATAAGGGGTAGCCACATTCATTACAAATCCAGACATTATGAAAATCATAATTGTAAAAAACAGGATCTGCATTAAGAAGGGATACTCCCGCCAATAACGGTTAAACATAGCCGGTATATTTGCCGGCAAAGGTAGGTGAGTATTATTTAATTTATAAACTTGGAACCACCGCGATTATTTCAGTAACTTAGCAATAGTAATTTGGAGAAATTATGGGGGAATCATTTATTTTAATCGCGGATGACGATGCTGACGATCGTTTTTTATTAAAGACTGCTTTTGAGGAAAACGGGTTTGATGATGAATTACAATTTGTAGAAAATGGGGTGGAGTTAATGGAATTTCTTCAAACCAAAAGGCGTCAAGGGTTAAGCGGCTTGCCCCGTTTTATTCTGATGGATCTGAACATGCCAAAGAAAGATGGTCGCGAGGTTTTGACAGAACTCAAACAGCACCCGGTTTATAAAAACATTCCGATAGTTGTTTTTAGCACTACCAATAACGAACAGGAGATGCGCCGTTGCTATGAGTTGGGCGCAAATTCTTATATTACAAAACCAAACAGCTTCGAAAGTCTGCTAAAAACAGTTGCAGCCCTACGAAGTTATTGGATGCAACATCTTCAGGTGCCGGTATAAACCCTTACGAAACCTGATTTTATATAAACCCTACTCAGTCCTTAAGTCATAAAAAAAGTGAATTAATTGCCACGGACCATCAGTCCGGAAAAGATTTCAGTATAGTCTATGAACCGGATGAAAGTTTTGATAATTGACGATGAGACGGATTTGTGCCTGCTTTTGAAAAGCTATATACTAAGTAAGTATCGTGATAAATATGAAGTTCGCATCAGTCATTCGTTGGCGGACGGATTGGCACATATTTCGTCTGAAATACCTGATATCATTTTTTTAGACAATGACCTACCGGACGGTACCGGATGGGATAAAGCACCTGAAATAGCCCGGGAATTTCCCAATGTACATATCAATCTGATTAGTGCCTTCCATCCGGAAATTCCTAAAATGCCCGAAAAAGCTCGTTATTTCGTCTACGAAAAGCCAATAAGTTTGGCCGATCTGGATCAACAGTTTTCATAATTCGCAGGCGCCCCCTCCCCGCTTAAACAAACACCCACACATATACTTAAATTTTTTTATCAATACTCCCCAAAAATTAAATTTACCCTTTAAGGGAAAACATAGACTGTAGGAAAGGAGAATAAAAATATTGGCACGAATTTGTAAACATAGTTGTTATTCATAACAACATATCCGTATTTTTACATATAGAAATGCTAGCATTAAGAATTGTTTTTATAATAACATTACCATCATGTGAAATAATAAGAGAGCACCAAACTACATTCACCGACCCTAGTACAGACCTATAACCATCTAAACAACCCTTGAAATGGATTTACGAACAGAACTTCCCTACTGGGTAAAACAAACGGGCATCAAACGCAACTATCGTCAACTCGATGCAGATCTAGATGTACATGTTGTCATTGTGGGGGCGGGAATCAGCGGCGCTTTATCCGCCTACTTTTTATATCGCGACGATGTAAAAGTGGCCATTATCGACAAACATCAGGTTGGAATGGGAGATACCGCCACAAGCTCTGCATCCCTCCGGTACGAACTGGATACACCGCTTCATATATTGGCAGAAAGAGTGGGACGATTGCCTGCTGTGCATGCGTATAAGCTATGTAAGAAATCTATCTACGATCTTCAGCAAATTTGTAAAAAACTAAAAGTAGATGTAGGTTTTGGGTTAAGGCCTAGTTTGCAATTTGTTTCCGACCCCCGCCAACGACACATGCTCTATCGTGAGTTTGGATTCCGGCTCAAAAATGGATTTAGAGTCAATTGGTTGGAGAAAAAAGAGGTCGAAGAACTGTATGGGATTGACAGTTACGGGGGCATTTTATCCGAAGATGGGGGTGTAGTTAATCCTTATGCGCTCACACAAAACCTTTTGGAATATGTGCAGCGAAAAGATTTTCGAATTTTTGAGAAAACCGAAGCTACTAGTATTCAACACGACGGAGAGCACATTCTTGTGCATACTCATACAGGTCACCGAATAAAAGCCAAACATGTCGTTGTTGCCTGTGGACATGAATCGATCAATTATCTGCCTAAACAAGTGACCGAGGCCTTTGCAAGTTATTCGATCGCTACCGAACCCCTTAGTGAGGGCAGCGAATGGTTTCAACAAAGTCTGATTTGGGAAACCGGGAAACCGTATATGCATTTACGTATGACCAACGATAGGCGGATAATAATCAGTGGGAAAGACGATGCTTTTCATGGCATCAGCAGTCGGGATGCGAAAGTCAAAAAGAAGACCGAGAAACTGATGCAAGAATTTACCCAGCGGTTTCCAAAATTAGGGGCTAAACCTGAATTCACCTGGGCGTCCACTTATTTGTCCGCTACCGAAGGTCTGCCTTATATAGGCAGTGTACCCGAACTGCCCAATGTTTATTTTTCAGTGGGATTAGGAAGCAACGGCACCAATTTTAACGTGTTAGCAGCACAAATTATCAGATACCTGATAAAAGGTAAAGATCCTAAGGACAGCGAAATATTTGCTTTCGATAGATAATCATATATCATTGGTCTGACCGGCAATTGCGGCAGAAGCATCCGGGTGCCGGTCGGCCAATGGAAATGTTATTGTAAACGTCGTACCCTGCCGTTCAATGGAATTCACTTCTAATTCGACCTTATGCGCCTGTAAAATATTCAATGTGGATGCAAGGCCAAGCCCTACCCCATTCTTTTTCCTAGTAAAATAAGGTTCGAATAGTCGGGACAGCTGGTCTTCGGGTATACCACAACCATTGTCACGAATAGCCAAAGAAGCAAAACCATCCGCCGGCTTCATCAAATTGATCTCCAACACACCCTGTTCCTCTTCCATCGCCTCTATCGCATTAATCACTATATTTAATAAAGCTATCTTCAACTTCTCAGTATCAGCAACAATAAAGGCTGGTTCTTCCGGACCGGAAACCTCCAGTCTAATATGACGCAGTGTAATCCTATCAATTGCCACCGCTATTACCTCTTCAATTATCTGCTGCAGGGTACACTGATTCAATTGCAAGCCGGGTGCATGCGAAGTGCTTAATAGCTCGCTTATTAATTGATCGATCCGCTTGCTATTACGTTGAATAATCTCCATATAAAGTCGCATCTGATCCGACTGCACATCCTGCATCATTTGCTCCACCGACAAAGTGATGTTATTGAGCGGATTACGCACCTCATGGGCGAGGGTACGCAACAGCCTCCCTGCGGCTGCCATTTTCTCTATTTGAAGTGTTGTTCGCTCCGCCTTCCTTAGATTAGTAATATCATGTACAATTCCCTGCACATAAAATTCATCGGTATCGTCCCGCTCATAAGAGGCAGTTAGAATGCAATTTTTTCTTTCGCCTGATTTGGTTAATAAAATCACCTCCCAATCCTCTATCCCATGTTTCAACGATAATGATTGCGACAGAAATTTCTTATGTTGGGTTTGAGCGATCAGATCGTATAGACTCAATTGCAATATTTCCTGCTTCTCAAAACCCAGCAGATGCATTGCCGAATCATTGACATCTCTGAAATGCAATCTGGTATCAGCAAGGAAAATCAGATCCCTTGAATTTTCAAAAATGCTCCGATATCTCCGCTCATTGGCCTTGAGCGACTTCATGGAAGCAGCTCTATCCAGCGCATAACGGATACACCGCTCCATCTTTTCTACACTCAACTCTGTCTTTACCAAATAATCGGTGGCTCCGACCTGCATGGCCTCCATATCGACCCGATAATTTCCTGCTCCCGTAAGCAATACTATGGGCTCATCACAATTATGACTCAGTGCCTCCCGCAACAAGTCAACCCCTGATCTGGCCCCCATACGATAGTCGACAAAGTATAGATCGTAATTCCGATGCAGCATATGCTGCAAGGCTTCATCGTATTTATAACACCAATCTATCCTAAATGCGGTACCCGGAATATGCCGGATATAATCACTGGTGATGAAAAAATCCTCTTCATCATCATCAATAATCAATATTCGTACGCCGGTGTGAATTTCCCTATGTATCATATTAAATGACCCTACCGTTATAAAATTGGCACCTATTTCGCAGGCAACATGATAACGAATTTTGCCCCATGGTCGGGCATACTTTCTGCGAAAATGACTCCCTGATGATAATCTACGATCTTGTTACAGATGGCAAGACCGATACCAGAACCGGGATATTCTGATTTGCCATGCAGCCGCTGAAACATTTGGAAAATCCGAACTGCATATTCCGCCTCGAAGCCGATTCCGTTGTCGATAATTTCTATTCTATGAAAGGTGCCGTTTGACGACAATGCTACCTGTCTCTTTTCATCCTCGGTGGCTATCCGACAACTAATTCTTATTACCGGTGATATGTCTTCCCGTCTAAACTTCAGTGCATTGCCGATCAGATTAAAAAACAATTGGCGCATCTGCAAGGAATCAGCAGTAATCACAGGCAGGGGATCAGATTCTATCATAGCTCCGGTCTCCCCTATCTTCAATTCTAAATCTGAAATAACCTCCTTCAGAATAAAGGAAAGATCTGTTCTGGCAAAACTCAAACTGCCCTCAGTGATCCTGGAAAAATCTAATAGATTTTTGATCAATAGCCGCATATTGTCAGCCGCTACCTTGATCCGTTGCAAATAAAATTCACTTTCCTTATCCAACATCCCCTGTACCTTGTTCGACAACCTATCGGAGAAAGTGCTGATTTTCCTTAATGGCTCCTGAAGGTCATGACTGGTTACATATGCGAACTCTTCCAACTGCTGGTTAGAGCGACTCAGTTCCTGTAAATGCTTTTGCAGTGCTAATTCACTCTCTCTTTTCTGAGTAATATCGCGCACACTACCTACTAATTTCAAAGGGTTCCCCTGTTCATCTTTGATAATTCTCCCGATCGAATTAACATACTTGATATGCTTTCTGGGAGTGATGATTCGGGTCTCTATATTATAGCTATCATCCTTATCAAATACCGCCAGGATTGCAGCGATTACCCGGTCCCGATCTTCCGGATGCAACATCGATTTCACAGACCTTAGCGAGAAGGTATGCGGAGAATGTGCCACTTCACATATTTCGAATACACTTTCAGAACAATAGACCTTGTCGGGTACAATTATCCATTCAAATGTGCCAAATCCGAAATCGCTGAACAGTTCCAAAAACAATTCCTTGGTATCGAACGAAGTGTACGGAACGTTCCAGGACGAAAGTTCGGGAACAACGAATAATTGAAATAACGACCCTTGCACACCGTCTACCGGTTCCATTGGAGCCGCATAAATATGGCATTGCAAGTGCGAGCCATTCTTATGTTTGAGAGAGTAAATTACATCTCTCTTACGTTTATTGATATCCTCTTTTACTCTCGCGATCTGAATATGAAGTCGATGGTATTGAGGAGAATCGATTAGCTGTAGCAATGAAAAACCATCCCGATTAACTTCTTCTGCGGAATACCCGGTGAATTGGAGAAAATGACTGTTATGGTAAACAATCCGGAAATCAGGCTCCGTAACTACCAGTATCCCGCAGGGAGAATTATCAACCAACTGAGAATAATCCGGCACAACCGGTATTTTTTGAGGCTTCATAGCTACCGTAAGTGATTCTATTGATTGTTAAACTGTTTATACTGCTTCATTTTATTATAAAGCGTCTTCCGGTCGATATTCAACAACTGCGCGGCTTTACTTTTATTAAAATCTGCTTGCTTCAATGCTTCGAGGATCACTTCATATTCCGCATCGATATTGGCTGATTTCAATTTGTTGCTATAAGATGCCGGAGCCGGATCGACCACCGGCTCTTTGGTTTCCACCATCGGACTCCCCGAATCAAACTGAAGCTTATGGAAATTAGTAATTTCAAAAGGCAGCGATTTTACCTCGATTAGCTCTCCATCGGTAAGCAATGTAGCCCGCTTCACCACATTCTTCAGTTCCCGCAAATTACCATACCATACGTAATTATGGAAAATCTGCTCCACCTCTTTAGTAAAACCAGTAACATTCTTACCCAATTCCTCATTGGTCATACGAAGGAAGTGATTAGCAAGCAACATAATATCCTTCTTCCTTTCTCTCAGGGGAGGCACATTGATACTAAACTCGTTGAATCTATGGTAAAGATCTTCGCGGAATTTACCGACACCGGCAGCATCCCAAAGTCTTTCATTACTGGCTACTATTATCCGAACATCCAGTTCGATATCCTTATTACCGCCCACGCGACGCATCTTACGCTCCTGCACTACCCGAAGCAATGAAACCTGAATCTCGTACGACAAATTCGCGATCTCATCCAGGAATATAGTACCGCCATTAGCCAGCTCGAAGCTGCCGATCTTCTGATTGATAGCGCCGGTGAAAGCCCCCTTTTCATGCCCAAACAATTCGCTCCCGGCCAACTCGCGGGATAATGCACCGCAATCGATTGCCACAAATGGTTTATCGGACCGACTGCTTTTTCTATGAATCTGTTGCGCGATTACCTCCTTACCACTACCACTTTCTCCATAAATAATCACACTATAATTGGTAGGGGCAACCAGATCGATTTGTTGCAGAATATTCTTGAATTCAGTACTTTCACCCGGAATAAACTGTCCGTCGGGATCCATATAACCAACCCCACGATCGCGTTTAACAGCCTTGCTTGCAGCAGGTTGCGGATGCTCCGCCTTCGGCTCATTACCCTCTTTGAGGGCCTTCCGGATTGTGAGCAGAATCTCATCGGGAAAAAGTGGTTTTGTCACATAATCAAATGCACCAAGCTTCATTACTTCCACAGCGTCTTTGACATCACTGTAACCGGTAATAATAATTACAGGGACGCCGGATTGAATCTCCTTAATCCTGGCAAGTAATTCAGCACCGGTCATATCATCCAGCCGATAATCACACAAGACCAGCGACGGGCTATTCTTTTTCATCCAAGCCAGGGCTGACTGGCCGTTGTTAAAACTCGACACTTCATAACCGTGACGGGTTAGAAACCGGTTTAACAAAAGGCACATATCGTTATCATCATCAATAACCAGGATTTGTTTAACCATATTAAATTTTCAATTGAGTTTGTGTGATAATAATTCCTTCTTGTAAAGTACCAATTTATCCTGTAAAATCAAATCCAAACTGATCTAATCTGCGCAATGGGGATGCCCAATTGCTCCCTATACTTAGCTACTGTACGGCGGGCAATGTTATAACCCTGACCGGTCAAAATGTTAACCAATTGCTGATCAGTATAGGGGCGACGCTTGTCTTCGTTACTGATCGTTTCCTCGATTACAGATTGTATCACCTTATTACTGATTACATTACCTTGTTGATCCGCAATTCCCTCGCTAAACAAATCCTTTAAGTATATCAGTCCGAAATGAGTATCCGCGTATTTGTTACTGGTAATTCTTGAGATAGTAGAGATATCCAATCCGGAGGCTTCAGCCACATTGCGCAGCACCATGGGTTTCAACAAATGTATATCACCATCTAGGAAGTAATCCTTTTGCAACTTGATAATACACTCCATGATCTGCATCATGGTTTGCTCCCGTTGTTTAACAGCTTGTACAAACCAGCGTGCCGACTGCAATTTATTCTTTACATATTGAATGGCAGACTTGTCTCTACTGCTGCATTGACCCGCCAACTGATCGTATAATGATTGGTTGACAAATACAGAAGAAGATTTAGAATGGAGTAAGCTCACTCTCACATCATCGCCGTCGCGTGTCACGATAAAGTCGGGAATAATCGTATCCTTTGGTTCGAAAATAGTAACCCGCTCGGACACCGGATAAAAACTTAGAGTGCCTATCTTTTGAAGCACAATCCTCAGCTCGTCCTCATCGATCTTTAACGCAGTTTGCACCTTTTCAAACTGACGATGCATCAAATCGCTAAAATGGTCGCGCACCAACTTATAAGCACAAAACACATCCGGTCTGCGCTGATCCATTCGCTCCAGTTGCAACATCAAACACTCTCTTACGTCCCTGGCACCAATCCCCACCGGATCGAGCTGCTGAATCTGCCGCAATACACGCTCTAACTCGGTCTCATCTACCAGCAAATGTAATTTAAAAGAGATATCATCTGCAATTTCCTCCAAAGGCTTATCTATCAATCCCCGCTCACTAAGCATATCTACCAGATATTCTGCCAGCACCCGATCGTTCTCTTCCATATCTAACAAACGTAACTGTTGCTTCAGATCATCTCTGAAATACGTTACGGATACGATTGGAATCTCGGGCATTTGATCAGCGGCAAAATAGTTTTGATACTCAGCTTTATAGTCAGTGATGTCTTCGTTGCGAAAATCATCCCACTCCATGGTATCACTGACACTCTCCGAAGCGTATGAATCTTCAGAATCCCTTTCAGGCTCCTCCGTATTCAATTCCAACATCGGATTTTCTTCTAACTCGGTTTTGATTCTCTGCTCCAATTCCTGATTGTTCAGAAAAAACAAATTCAACAGCTGAATTTGCTGAGGTAAAATCTTTAGATGTTGCTTCTGTACCTGATGCTGTGTAAACATATCTCACATTTTTGGGCTGCCAATAATTCCGCTCTTTCTTATATGCAAGCTTAAAGCCAGTTTTAAGTCAAAAACATTAATACATTTTTATACTTATACATCAATTAAAAATAAGCTGAATACATCACTGCATTATTCAAATTAGATTTCTCTACAAAAAACAGTGTCAAGAACCGCTTTTGGTGAGGATTATTTTCCTCAATTATTCTCCCTGGATGGCTATCAGACTGACAATAAAATACGTTAAGTTTGATTTTGAATGAAAAGACGCCTTATCATCATATCCTGTCTGTTCGTATTGTCATTTGCTACAATGATGACTCTGTCATTTACCTCATTAAGGCGTCTGGAAACTCTTATAAAATCGATTGGTCAGGTTGAAAAAACTTATGAAGTGCTCTCCAAGCTCGATCAATTGGAATTGATAATCAAAGACCTTGATCGCTGGGAAAGGGGTTACATGATTACGAAAGACAGCAATTATCTGTTGTTGCTCTCTGAAACAAAGGCAAAGCTACAACCTATGACGAATGAGCTGAAGAGGATTACCAGGGATAATGAATTGCAACACCAAAATGTAATTATGCTCCGCAGTTTTGTCGTAGCCCGATTGGATCACCTTCGAAACAATATCGCTTACGTAGGCACAGTCGATGATTCCGCAAAGCTAGTCCCCGATTATTTCTATCAAGGTCGCGCAGCAATGCAACAATGCATCGATTTTATACAAAAAATGCGACGCAATGAGAGTGATACGCTGAGAAAATACAATCAAACCAAGCTGCTCTACCAGCAAATTGCAATCAGCAATATAAAATACCTTTACTTCGGATTTGCCGCAATTACTCTATTGTTGTTCATTTTGATGATTAATGCATTAAGGAAAAGGTTCAGGGCGCAGGAAGATCTCCAAATCCAATTGATTGATTTAAAAAGATCGCATAATGAATTAGAACAAATAGCGTTTGCTGCGTCTCACGACCTTCAAGAACCGCTTAGAAAAATTCAGATTTTCCATAACCAGTTAAAATTGAAAAACAAGGATTGGAATGAAGATAGTAAACTGTTGATGGAGCGTATTAACAATTCTGTCACTAGGATGCAGGAATTGATCGAGGATTTGGCCGACTTAACGAATCTGGTAGGTGAGCAAGGCGAACCTGAAACCGCAGATTTGAATGTTATTATAAATGATGCAATCAGTGACCTCAGTCTGAAAATCGACGATTCCAAAGCTAAGCTCGTCCTCAGTTCATTACCCACAGTTTGCGGATACCCCGCCCAATTACAAGTGCTGTTTAAAGCGCTCTTAGATAATTCTCTAAAATTCCGCAATCCGGAGACACCTCCGGAAATTACTGTTATCGCCACTAAAGTTGACGGTTCCGAACTGCTGGAGATAAACGAAAATTTAGGAGGAAAAACTTTTTTCCGAATTAGCATCAGTGATAATGGTATAGGTTTCAATAATAAATTTATGCACAAAATCTTTTTACTATTCCAAAGATTGCATAATCAACAATCCGATTATGAGGGGAAAGGAACCGGACTTGCCATAGCTCAAAGGGTAATGGCCAACCATAAAGGGTATATTTTGGCACACGGCCATCCTAATGCCGGTGCCACATTTAAACTTTACTTTCCTGTTTAATGGTCGGCCTATTGAGAGTTACCTATTTCTTTCGAATATTCTCTACTTCCTGCATAAAATGGTTCAAACGGTCATCAGAATAGGTACCGTAAGCATCGATCAACGTGCCCAACAGTCCGTCTGAAGTTTCAATTACATACATGATAGCGTTGTCGCTGGGATCAGATGCGCCCTCAAAACGATAGAAATTGACTACCCTAATTTGCTCGGGTCGATAGTACCGATTTCTGGAAGTCGAAAATAAACCTCGATCTGTTATTTTGAATGTGTCCGTATAGCCTAGTCTGATCACCTTATTTACACATGAAGTCATCGTATTCATTGTGTTCATCGCCATCCCTTGATTCTGAAGGGGGAACTCTTGCGTTCTCATATTCTCATTTATTAGTGCTACACTCTACAAAAAAACCTTGCCGCGAACAAAACACCTAATCAATACATGGAAATCAGCATCTGCAATCAGCGAAAAACACGTTATTTTGTCCCGGCAAACTAAATTTGCAATAATGAATCCATATCTGGCTACAATTTTAGAAATACTCAAATACACAATACCTGCATTGATTGTGTTAATCAGCAGCTATTTAATCGTGCAAAAATTCTTGGTGAGTCAAGTACAACGGAAGCAACTGGCACTGCTCAGAGATAACAACGATGTCACTCTTCGACTCAGACTACAGGCTTATGAGCGCTTAGTGGTTTTTTTGGAAAGGATTCAGCCGAGGAATTTAATTCCCCGACTGTACCACCCGGAAATGTCGGCAAAGGAGTTGCAACAAGCGTTGATCGTCCAGATCAATTCTGAATTTGAACATAATCTTTCGCAACAGATATATGTCTCTACCCAGGTATGGGACACCGTTAAAAACGTGAAGGAGCAGGAAATCAATATGATCAGTCAACTCTCTCAACAATTAAAGCCCGATGCTACCGCAAAAGATCTGCACGCCAGAATCGTAGATTATGTTGTAACCGTAGAGGGCGATATGCCCACGGATGTGGCATTGGAAGTCATCCATGACGAAGCCAGAAAAGTGTTACACTATGGACATGCCGGCTAAACTACTCTTAAATCCGGGGTAGAAATCAAAGGCAAGCGATTTATGAAAAAAACAAAACAGTTATTCGATATATTCCCTCCGGTAAGTCCGGAAGATTGGATCTCACAAGTAATTAAAGATCTGAAAGGCAAACCTTTTGAATCTCTGCAATACACCACGGTCGAAGGGATCAAGGTGAACCCTTTCTATACAATGGATGACCTGAAATCAGAATTCCGTCCCCTATTCGGTCATACCGACTGGAATATCTGTGAGATCATAAAAGTGACAGAGGATAGCCTCGCAAACCAACAAGCTCTTGAAGCATTGGGAGGAGGCGCAGACGGACTACATTTCTTTATTGAAGGAAGTTCCAATCCGGAAATATTGCTCCGTGATATTCCATTGACTTCGGTACAAACTATAATAAACACCGACAATCCGGAATTCATCAAAGGATTAAGCCTGTACATCAGCAAGCAGGGGTGGTCAGCGGAGCAGATCCAACTGGCTATCAACTCCGATTTTATAGCCGATACGCTTAAAAACGGACGAAATCAGCCTTCGTCTGAACAAGAATTTGAAAACTGGATAGGGTTATTTAATCAAACCAATCCCTACCGATCTCTGTTGGTCGATGCTACCAATTATCACGAAGCGGGCGCTCCTCCTGCCTACCAACTGGCATGCACGCTCGCACATCTACATGCATTTATTGCAAGCTGTGCCGATAAAGGCATGGAAGCCAAAAACTGGTCCAGTCGTGTTCAGATTCATCTAGCTGTAGGAACCGACTATTTCTTCGAGATAGCCAAGTTTCGAGCACTCAGAAAACTGCTTGCATTATTAGGTGACAGCTACGAGACGAATATCATTCCGCATATTCATGCCATTACAGCAAAAAGACATCTTACTATTTACGATGCTCATAACAATCTGTTGAGAAACACTACAGCTGCAATGGCTGCTGTAATTGGAGGTTGTAATAGCATTAGCGTATTGCCATACGATTACCCATTTGCCCCCATCAACGAATTTTCAGCACGGTTGGCACGCAATATTCCGCTTATCTTAAAACATGAGAGTCATTTCGATAAAATAGCTGATGCTTCAGCAGGCGCTTACTTTATTGAATCCCTAACCGAGCAGATTGCTGAAAAAGCATGGGAAGAATTCAGGGTGATCGAGGCATCCGGCGGACTCATCGAAAATTTGAGAGAAGGAACCATCCAGAAAAGAATCCGGGAATTTGCCGAAGAAGAATTAGAGGCTTTTGAGCAAGGGACCATCCAAATGGTGGGAACCAATAAATATCCGAATCTCAACGAAATCAGCAAGGATAAGATACAATTGCCCCTGACCGAGACTGCGGCACAGGCACAGTTTTCAGAAATCCAGCCCTTATCGATTCAAAGGCTTGCGCAGCAATACGAACTGACAAGACTGAAAGAAGAAGAAAACCGAGCGTAATGAGAAATAACATCAGTAATATTCCCTATAAATCCGTTTACCCTGCGATCGGAGAGCCGGCTGCGGGTTTTGAATCGGCAGAGCAGATAGAAATCAAATCTATTTTCGTGCAGCGGGATACGACAGATTTCGAGCATCTACAGTTTGCCGCTGGTATTCCGCCCTACCTTAGGGGGCCTTACAGTACTATGTACGCGGTAAACCCCTGGACAATCCGTCAGTACGCCGGATTTTCTACCGCTGAAGAGTCAAATGCGTTTTATCGCCGCAATTTGGCGGCGGGTCAGAAAGGACTTTCCGTGGCGTTTGACCTGGCGACACATAGGGGCTACGACAGTGATCACGAACGGGTTGTGGGAGATGTGGGAAAAGCAGGCGTGGCCATTGATTCTGTGCAGGACATGAAAATCCTGTTCGATCAAATCCCCCTCGATCAAATGTCGGTATCCATGACCATGAACGGAGCGGTGCTGCCCATCATGGCTTTTTATATAGTAGCTGCAGAAGAACAAGGGGTAAGTCCGGAGCAGCTAAGCGGCACCATACAAAACGATATCCTGAAGGAGTTCATGGTTAGAAACACATATATCTATCCACCTGCGCCTTCGATGAAAATTATCTCCGACATCTTCGGCTACACGTCGAAACACATGCCGAAGTTCAACTCCATCAGTATCTCAGGTTATCACATTCACGAGGCGGGCGCCACAGCTGATATTGAATTAGCGTATACCCTCGCCGACGGACTGGAATATATCCGGACAGGATTGAAGGCCGGACTTGAAATTGATCAGTTTGCACCGCGCCTATCCTTTTTCTGGGCAATCGGCATGAACCATTTTATGGAGATTGCAAAAATGAGAGCAGGTAGAATGCTCTGGTCGAAAATTGTGCAGCAGTTCGAACCGAAAAACAAAAAGTCGCTTGCCCTGCGTACCCATTGCCAAACTTCAGGATGGAGTCTTACGGAACAAGATCCTTTTAATAATGTGGCCCGTACCAGCATCGAGGCCATGGCAGCAGCAATGGGTCATACCCAAAGCTTGCACACCAACGCACTCGATGAAGCAATTGCTTTGCCGACTGATTTCTCTGCTCGGATCGCCAGAAATACTCAGCTCTGTTTGCAAATCGAAAACAATATCTGCAAAACAGTCGATCCCTGGGGTGGTTCATATTATGTAGAATACCTCACGCATCAATTGGCTCACAAAGCCTGGGATCTGATCCAGGAGATCGAAGAACTGGGAGGGATGGCAAAAGCAATAGAAACCGGATTGCCCAAAATGCGGATTGAGGAAGCTGCTGCTAAGAAACAAGCCCGTATCGACAGTGGAAAAGACATCATCGTGGGTGTCAACAAATACAAACCCGCTAAACAGGATCTGATAGAAACTCTGGAAGTGGATAATACCAAGGTGCGGGAGTCGCAAATCGACAGACTTCGAGCGCTGAAAGCTTCGCGCAACCAGCAGGATGTGGATGCTGCATTGGAAGTGATTACCAAATGTTGTGAAACGGGTGAGGGCAATTTACTGGAACTAGCCGTAGATGCAGCCAGAAAACGCGCCACATTAGGAGAAATTTCCAATGCTTGTGAAAAAGTATTCGGACGGTATCAAGCTACCATCAGATCTATTTCAGGCGTATATTCATCCGAGATAAAAATGGACAAAAACTTTGAGGCAGCCCGTAATCTGGCAGACGAATTCGCTGCTATCGAAGGAAGACGGCCTAGAATTATGATTGCCAAGATGGGGCAAGACGGACATGACCGTGGCGCGAAAGTGATTGCCACTAGCTTTGCTGATCTGGGTTTTGATGTGGATATCGGCCCTTTATTCCAGACACCGGCAGAAGCTGCCCGTCAAGCAGTAGAAAATGACGTCCATATACTGGGGGTCTCCAGTCTGGCGGCAGGTCATAAGACCTTAATCCCTCAGGTGATCCAAGCCTTAAAAGATTTAGGCCGGGAAGATGTTATGGTAGTTGCCGGAGGCGTAATTCCGCCTCAGGATTACGATTTCCTCTACGAAGCAGGAGTAAGCGCGGTCTTTGGCCCGGGTACCATCATAGCGGTAGCAGCTCAGGACATACTGAAAAAACTTATCAATAACTCAAGCGAAATATAATACACATTAGCAGGCCCCATCGGAATGGCAAGTATCAAAAATATAAGTGTTACTGAATTTGTCGATGGCATTGTTTCCGGAAACATTGCCTTGCTTGCCAGGGCAATCACCATGGTCGAAAGCACCCTGCCAGCTCATCAGGAAATCGCTGAGCAAATTGTAGAGAAATGCTTGCCTCGCTCGGGCAATTCTATTAGAATCGGCATCACCGGAGTACCCGGAGTTGGCAAAAGTTCATTTATCGAGCGTTTTGGTAGTTTTCTAGCAGAAAAGCATCAGAAGAAAATCGCAGTTTTAGCGGTGGATCCTACCAGTTCTGTATCAAAAGGCAGCATACTTGGTGACAAAACGCGGATGGAACGTTTATCTGTCTTGCCGAACGTGTTCATCCGTCCATCTCCGGCCGGAGATTCACTCGGAGGTGTGGCGCGAAGGACTCGTGAATCGATTTATCTCTGCGAAGCGGCCGGTTATGAAATCATCCTAATAGAAACAGTAGGTGTCGGGCAATCGGAGATCGCCGTACACTCGATGGTAGATTTCTTTTTGCTTTTGATGCTTTCAGGTGCTGGCGACGAACTTCAGGGCATCAAAAGAGGCATTATGGAAATGGCAGATGCATTGATAATTACTAAAGCTGATGGAGATAATCTGGCTAGAGCAAAGTTAGCAGCCACCGAATACCGCAGAGCCATGCACTTGCTACCACCCCACCCCGGCGGTTGGGTACCCAAAACAGATATTTGTTCGGCTATGGACGGAACCGGAATGGAGAATGTGTGGAAGATAATTGAAGACTATCATCAACATGCAGTTCAAAACAATTATTTCTCTGAAAAGAGAAAGGCGCAGTCGGTGTATTGGCTGGAAGAAACCATCCATGACGAAATCAAAAAATTATTTTTCCGCAACAAGGAAGTGGCAGCAGTCTACCCAAACTATAAAGCACAATTGCTGGAGGGAAAAATCACTTCTTATAAAGCAGCGGCAGAGCTGATCAAGCTGTTTTCAAAAGCCGACTAACCGCCTAATTCAAGTGCTAAGGCAAATCAATAATTTTTGTTTCCCCGGCTTTTCTCCTCTTTTCGTACATCCAGGCGGTGGTTACGACTTTATTATAACTATGTATTCCGTCCGACTGTTGATGAAGGCGGAGATAACTATCGTATAAAAAGCCGGTATAAGACGCAATATTGCTTCTGTAGCTATTACGAATTTGTCTTAAAGTATCCAGATGCCCCGTGGTGATTGGATTTAGTAGCCCCCGATGTTGTTCCGCAAGCAGGCTATCCTCTGCCCGCAGGCGCCAATGGGTGTACAACCAAATATTGAAATAAGCGGAGTATTGAAAAACCGGATCCGCCACACTGCTCCCCAATACATAGGCCAAAAGATTGGCGTCGTCCTCTGCGGCGATACCCGTTTGATGTGCCATTTCATGCGCCACTACAAAGGGAAGCATAAACGAGGGTTGTAAATGATTTACCTGAGCCTCACCGGTGAAAGGGTTATAATAGCCCTGAATGCCGAAATACTGTAGCAGATAACCAAAGATACTGGCCTTTGCCCGCACACCATTAGTACTGAACCGACTGTCCACATATTCCTTGAAATATTGGCGGGCTCTTTGATTAACCTCGCGAAAATCTATCTCTCTATATTCAGGTGCTAAACGATTGAGTTGAGTGATTAAAAATTGATCAAACTCACTGATAAAATGCTCTTCCACTGCCTCATCCCGATCCATACCCCAGTGCTCACTCAAACTAGGTTTATAATAATTCCCACCCCAACCGATAAAAAATAAAACATATAGCACCCCGGCGGCAATTAGTGTGCGAAAGAAAGAATGCAGGAGTCGCGATTTTGTCGATTTAAATCTAATTAAGAAGAATACCCATCGGATCAGTAAACCAATCACTGTAATGATCCCGAATACATAGAGCAAATCGCCGATGCTCAGGAACACCTTTCCAAAGATCAGGTTCCTAAAAGCCTGATAGGGGTCAAAGATATACTCACTATAAAAGCTTATCAATGAGGAGTTTCCCGGCAAAAGCAGTTGCAGAACAACCACCAACAGGACGATTCCCAATAAAAAAATTAACTTTTTCCTATAATGCATGCGGCCATTCCCCGGTTTTATCCATGATTACAAAGCTACGATCAACCTATATTTGCATACAATTCTCAGATTTAATTTTCTAAAACGACGTTAATGTATCTGGCAGATAAACATATTTTACGGAATTTGGTTTTTGGCTCCTCTCTTCTTTTCCTCTTAGCGGGCTGTGGAAACAAATCCGAAGCCCCTTCAAATGGCAAAGCCGGAGGCCCGCCCACACTTCATGCTTCCGGATTTATAGTTACTGCCAAAAGTTTTAATAAAAACTATACAGCGAGTGGAACTTTACTAGCTAATGAGCAAATTAGTCTTCATCCGGAGATTACCGGTCGGGTAACTGAAATCCCATTTAAAGAAGGAAGTAAGGTTAGTAAAGGGGATTTATTATTACAACTTTACGATGCAGATATTCGGGCACAGATCCAAAAGTTGAAAGCCCAGCGGAGTTTGCAATTAAAAATACAGGAACGTCAGCAGCAGCTTCTGAAGATCGGTGGGATTAGTCAGCAAGAGTACGAAACCACCGTTACTCAGATAGCTTCTATCGATGCGGACATTGCCTACCAGGAAGCGATGCTGGATAAAACCAGGATACTGGCTCCTTTTAACGGGGTAATCGGAACCCGTGATATTAGTCCAGGTGCCATTGTAGCACCTGGCACATTGGTGGCAACACTGCAACAGACCGATCCTTTAAAGCTCGATTTCCACGTACCGGGTCAATTTCGCAACAACATATCTATTGGCCAACCGGTCAATTTCACAATTGCCGGAGTTTCCGATACCTTTGTAGCAAAGGTCAGTGTAATAGATCCCGGCGCCAATGCCGCTACACGCACGATAAAAATTCGCGCGATGGTGCCCAATTCCGCAGGCAAAATTATTCCCGGTTCATTTGCCCATGTGCAGATAAACTTTGAAAGTAGTAATGACGCGCTGCTGATTCCTTCTCAGGCTGTAATCCCTTCTACCAGAGACCGACTGGTTGCGGTAGTAAAGGATGGAAAAGCCAAGCTCACCCCTATTCAAACCGGAGTGCGGACGCAGAATATGGTGCTTGTGGAGAGTGGATTGCAGGAAGGAGACACTATTATTACGACCGGTATCATGCAGGTTAAGGCCGGCATGAACATACAATTGAAGAATATAGTCAACGATCAGTACGAGATTTAAAACTGCCTTCTTCGGCAGTCAAAAATAGGATAAGATCGTGCAGGAAGAAAAAGAACAGGATTATGAAATCATTCAACGTACCGGTACATTATCGCAGTCCGCTCATCACTGCCATTAAGCAGAAGAGGAAATCGGCTGATAGGATGAAAAAGGATTTTAATCCAACGCACCTCCACTTAGGTGATCTGGAAATAATCCTCGCCCGTCATTTTGGTTTCTGCTATGGTGTTGAAAACGCCATTGAAATTGCATTCCGGGCGGTTGAAGAGAATAAGGGAAAGAGGATCTTCCTTTTGAGCGAGATGATCCATAATCCTGGTGTTAATGCAGATTTGCAGGCCTGCGGTGTAAGATTTCTGATGGATACGAAGGGGAATAAGATCATGGATTGGGAAGAACTGCGATCGGACGATATCGTAATTATTCCTGCCTTTGGCACCACTTTGGAACTGGAGCAGCAACTCCGCGTGAAGGGAATTGAACCCACTCGATACGAAACTACCTGTCCGTTTGTAGAAAAAGTCTGGAACCGGGCGGAGAAAATCGGCAACGACGGGTACACTATTATCGTCCATGGAAAGCCCGGTCATGAAGAAACCAGAGCTACATTCTCTCACAGTCAGGCACATACCCCTACAGTCGTTATCAAAGACATGGCCGAAGCCCGACATCTAGCCAAATTTATAACCGGCGAATTACCGGCAGAGCAGTTTTATATCGATTTCAACGGACAATATTCTGAAGGATTCGATGTATCCCAGCATTTTGAGAAAATCGGCGTGGTGAATCAGACCACTATGTTGGCCAGTGAGACACAAGGTATCGCTGATTATCTGAGGCAGGTGATGATCGATCATTTCCAACCGGCTCCGGAACAGATATCAGATCGCTTTGCAGATACCCGTGATACACTTTGTTATGCCACCAACGACAACCAAAGCGCTGTGCACGGTTTATTGCAGCAAGATGCAGATTTAGCGATAGTCATTGGCGGGTACAACAGTTCCAATACTACCCATCTGGTAGAATTATGCATGGAGAAATTGCCGACCTATTTCATCAAGGATGAATCTTGCTTGATATCCGATTCAAAAATTGAACATTTCGACCTGAGAACACATCAAGTTCAGAATACAGACAGCTTTTTACCACTCCATCGTCCGGTAAAAATATCGATTACCTCCGGCGCATCCTGTCCGGATTCATTAGTAGAACGGGTCATTATTCGACTAGCGGAGATAACAGGAAATGAAAACGCTTTGCAGACGGTCAATGAAGAATGGTCGATCGTTGATTAATATTTGAACTGGGGATAAGACTTTCATGCGACTGAACTGCCAATTTCCTGACTTTCCAATTGGGCAATAACGCGGATTAAAACGTTATTTATTAAATCGATCCGTTCATGCACCTTAGTGGGATCGGGATGCTCACTCAAACGCTCCAGCCATTCGAAAATATCCACTAAGGAAACCACACCCAAATGTTGCGTGGCCGACTTTAGTCGGTGAGCAATTCTGGACATTTCCCTTGTGTCCATATTATCGGCCGCGTTCCGAAGTGCTTCTATCTCTCCGGGCACGGATTGAATAAACAGGCGCACCAACTCCTTAACAAAAGGACCGTTTGAGCCGTCGAGCTCCTGCATCAAACTGAGATCATAGAGCTGGTCAGAACGCAACAATGATTGTAAGGGTTGTTCTGATAACATCCAATAGTTACCTTCAAGGAAGGAAGCTATTTTCTTATAAAGCTCTTCAGCCTTATAAGGTTTGGTGATAAAATCATTCATACCTACTGCCAGACAGCGTTGGGTTTCTTCCGGCATATTATGAGCGGTAAGTGCGATGATCGGAATGTTCGC
>CAZWPF010000047.1:0-13235 GCA_964636205.1 uncultured Chitinophagaceae bacterium
AAAGCGGTCAGGCTTTGTTAGAGGGATTGCAAAAGGGTGTTCCTGATGTATTAATGTTGGATGTTCATTTGCCCGATATACCTGGTGATAAGCTCGCCCGTACCATTATGCGCAAATATCCTTTTGCCAGAATATTGGTGTTGACAAGTCATGATAGTATTTTTTTTATTCGAACACTGTTGCGTAGCGGTGCGATTGGCTATGTGTTGAAAACAGCTGATAACAACACTATTTTAGAGGCTATTGAAAATGTTTACCACGGTTTGCAATTTCTTTCACCCGAGGTGAAAGATGCGTTGGTAAAGGATACTCTGAAACTGCGTAATAAGGTTTCCAATCCTATAGACCTGACACAGCGGGAAAAAGACATTTTGCAGTTGATAGCCGAAGAACTGACCAGTCAGGAAATTGCAGATCGGTTGTTTATCAGTCATCGCACTGTAGAAAATTACCGCCTCGGATTAATGCAGAAGCTAGATGCTAAGAATATGGTCGGAATGATCAGAAAAGCGATGCAAATGGGACTGGTAGAATAGTTTGTTCTCACAGTTTTTGGTTAATGTATTTGTATCTTTTTGTTGCAAAAAGAAGAAAACCCCGATACAATCGATATCGGGGTTTTCTTTTGTCATTCAGTCAACTTCACTAATTGTCTATTGCAACTTAATCAGTTTCTCATTTTTGAGTACTGCACCATTGGTATCAGTTATTCTCAAGTGATACATGCCTGCAGGGTAGCTGGTCATGTTAATTGAAGTTGCCTGATGTTGTTTAAGAATTTGTTTGCCATCCATAGAGCTCAGGATAACAGTGAATTCTACAGGAGATTCGATATATATCATATCTCTCACCGGATTAGGATAAATCATGATCTGTGATCCTGCCGCGGTCAGATTGATGAGACCGAGTTTCACATTATATACCGGAGAACTGTTAGAACATCCGTTTGAATCTACAGCAGTCACGCTAAATCCTCCTTCTGATTGTGGAGAATAGGTATCGTTGGTAGCGCCTGGGATCGGTTGACCAGCTGCGAACCATTGGTAGGAGCTGAATCCCTGAGTTGCATGCAACGTAGCCCCATCCCAAGTAGTATTTACTACGGGTAAAGGATGCACAATTACAGTAACTTCATTGGTTAAACTATCGCAACCTGCGATGGCAGCGTGTCCAACTTCAACTTTGTAGACACCGGATGCGTTAATTTCGAGGAAGTCCGCAGAAGCCTGAGGCACTACATTTCCGTTATTCAACCAGCGGAAAGTCAGGCCCGTGTCTTGTGTTTCAACTTCAAGTTTTAAAATTCCGCCTTCACAGAAGGCAGTATCACCTGGTAATAATCTAATAGAAGGTCGGTTATAAACGTTAACGTCGATTGTAGAGCTGATATCACTACAGCCGGTAGCCGGATAAGATACACGTACCTGATAAACGCCTGTAGCTGCAGCATCGTGGTTATTAGCATTAGTTCCTACATTGTTCCCGTTGTGCAACCATTGATAAGCTGCCCCGGATACTTGAGTAGCGTTCAGAGTAACCACTGAGCCGGCACAGATATCTGTCGGTCCACCTGCGGCAATAGTAGCTGTTGGCACCGGGTTTACGGTTAGTACGGTTGCCGGAGAAGAGGTTACAGCACAATTTGTAGTAGGATTGGTAACTGTAACAGTGTAAGTACCTGAAGTCTTGGCATAAAAGTTGGCGCCGGTTGCTACATTATTGGTTCCGTTTTTCCATTGATAGTTTACGGAACCACCACTCGATGCGGTCAACAGCAAGCTATCTCCATCACAAATCTCACGAGCGCCGGTATTGGTTACGTTTACTACCGGCAGCGGGTTTACAGTAACAGTTCTGGTAGCTGTGCCGGAACATCCGTTAGTAGTACCTGTTACAGTATAAGTCGTGGTAGTACCCGGAGTTACGGTTGCAGAAGCTGCTGTACCGCCTGCGGGTGACCAACTATAGGTAGTTGCACCACTAGCGGTAAGGGTAGCAGATTCACCTGCGCAAATAGTAACGGTTGCCGGACTGACCGATACAGTTGGGGTTGGTATAACATTGACTTGAACAGGATCTGAGGTGGTCGAACAGCCCGTTGTGGTACCAGTTATGGTTAAGGTATAAGAACCCGAGGTTGTAGCGTCATAGGAGGGAGCATTTATACCTACGTTGGTGGTTCCGTTTTTCCATTGATAGGAAGCATTAAACATAAAGCCTGAAAGAGCCAGCGTAACCTTTGATCCGTCACAAATAGTTTGTGTTCCCGTCGGAGTGATCGTGAATGTAGGAGACGCATTTACAACGATCAAAGTATCTCGCCACGGACCGGGTCCGGCTGCATTTACCGCTCTTACGCTAAGGTTTCCGGTAGTTGCGACCGCTGCGATGCTGATAGTGTTACTCGGTACTGGGGTAGTTGCGGCAAATGTAAGACCGGCACCATTATATTTCCATTCGTATGAGGTAGCTCCTGCAACGGCGGGAATAGAATAAACCAGACCGGTTTCTCTAGTGCACACCTTTGGTTTAGCCGAGGTGAACAGACCGGGTTGTGCCGGAGTTGGTGGAAGTAAGCCTTCCAGTTTCCACAAATCTGATCTAAAGGCAGCGCTTGATGTGTTGGCAGCACCTTCCCCACCGAGGAACCAGAAATTACCATCGTTGTCGACCCAAGGGGTTGATTGGCGTCTTGCACCGGGTACCCCTGCGTTACCAACACTGCTATAGGTGCCTGCGCGACCGTTAGCCGAGCCCGGATCGTTGTCGCCCAACATCCAGGTCCAGAGTCCGGTTTGCGGATCGTAACACCACATATCGTTGAGCCTTCCAAGGGTGCCGTTTTGTCCCGGTCCATAACCTCCATACATCCACAATTTGCCCTGTACATCCACCCACTGCGAGAGGATTTGTTGACGGCCACCGGGTTTGTTCGAAGCGCTGGGGAGACCTCTGACCCCGGAAACGTTATTATGACCATTGGCTTGGAGCACGGTATCTCCCCCCATCCATGCCCACATTTGGGTTTTGGGGTTGAATCTCCAAAGATCATTCATGAAAACTGTAAGACCATTTACTGCCGAATTACCACCGAACATCCAGAACATACCCTTCTGATCTTGCCAATATGCACCGTTTTGACGACCCAATGGCCAGTTGTCTTTATCTTCAACACCACGAGTGCCGTATTTTACGTTTTGGTTGGTGGTGATAACTACATCGCTACCGCCAATCCAAGTCCAGGTCTTATTTTTTATGTCATACACCCACATGTCGTCGAGCAGACCGTTAGTGTTGTTTTTATCATGACCGGTTCCGCCGAACATGTATAATTTTTGTTCGTTATGATCGAACCATCCCGCCGGTGCTCCGTAACCACGGCTACCGGGTTGGTTGGTTGGAGACGCGACGCCCTTTGTTCCATAAACACCCGCTACCGCAACGTTAGCTGTGTTTCCGTTAAGCCAGGTCCATTGGTTGGTAGCTGTTTCGTATTTCCATAAATCATTTCTTCTGATGCCATTTTGAACGCGTAAGCCTCCGAAAACCCACAGGTTTCTATCGGAGTCCACCCATTGAACACCATTTGCCCGGCAACCCGGAACGTTATCGGCGTGGGGAACACCGGCAGCACTGGACACGATCGCGTCTTTGACCGGACCTTGTGTAGTAAATCCAGAAGTCCCATGTACCCAGGTCCAGGTGTTGGCGTCGGGGTCAAACCGCCAAATATCGTTAAAGGTGTTTTGTAGATTGTAAAAGCCACCAAAAGTGTACAATTTTCCATCTTTACTCGTCCAGGCAAAATTGTCGGTGCGAGCCCCGGGCGTCTGACCCGAATTTAACGGATAGGCCGTGCCCTTAGTTCCGTAAACGGCCCCTTGAAGGCTACCGGTGGTTCCCGCTTTCCAGGTCCATTTTACGGAAGTATCCGTAACCTGAGCGCCGGCAAGTGTCTGCAAAAGCAAAAGACCTGCTAAAGTGCATAGAGGTTTCATCATTTGTTTATGTGTTTGGTTATTAATTATGAATTTCAGCTGTGCGAACAATCATGTTAATTATTGCACACCGAGACAAAGCGCCATAGGTTAACTATCGATAAATCTAATTAAGATGGAAAAGTTTATCAGACATATTAGAAATATGGTACCACTTATGCGATATACGGTTTATTCTTTTCGCCATATGGATGTATACTGAGGTTGAAATCTGATAATTTTATAGACTAAAATGATACATGAGATTATATAGCCCATCTTTATTACTTTGCACTTGAAAATAGAACTGATTCAAGGGATGAGAAATGGCGATGTATCCAGCAGTTTGAATAAGAGCGGGAAAAACCTAAATATTTTATCCGGAGAAGGGGAGAAATAAACAGATTTATTCTTATCTTTGCGCCTCAATTATAACAAGCATGGCAAAATCCATGCACAAACCAATGTTCAATGAAGAAAGACGTTCATCCTGAAAGTTACCGTTTGGTTGTGTTCAAAGACATGTCAAACGATTATTCTTTTCTGACTCGTTCTACTACTCCTTCTAAAGAGACTATTGTTTGGGAAGACGGCAATGAATATCCTTTGGTTAAGGTGGAAATTTCGCACACTTCTCATCCTTTTTACACTGGTAAGTCTGTATTTGTTGATACAGCCGGTCGTATCGAGAAATTTAAGAAGCGTTACGAAAAGAAGAAGTAAGCTACTTCTGAGTCATACAATTTGCTTAAGGCATAAAAATCCCGATATTTACCGGGATTTTATTTTTTTAAGAAATTCCGGTAAACCGTCGGGTTTATGCATATAGTTCTATTTGATGATGCTGCCAGGCACCGTTTGCTGCCGTTTACTCACACTCGTCCCGTAGCTGATATCAGATGCGGTATACTCACGATGAGAGAGCGTTGGGAATTGCAGTCCGAATCGGTGACAACCAGCTGGACGGAAACCTATCTGAGGGAATTATTTCCCTTATCTACCGCACCCGATGTTTTATTCATCAACGGTGCATTATTTGCTGATTCGGAAATTACGCAGGCCTGCCTCAATCTCGAACCCGGTGCGGCATTAGTCGCAGGAAATCGTTTTTTAGCAGCCCGATTTACAGATTTTCCTGAAGTCAAATCGGATGATTTGGAGGCTTGCTTCAAAGCACTTTCGTCGAAACCATATAATGCAGAAGTGCGGCTACTCAGTCATGTCTGGGATATTTTTAGTGAAAACAGCAATGCGATAAAATTAGATTATCAGCTTATCACCATGCGCCGAGAATCTGCTCCTATACCGGATCATGTAATTGTTTCCGGCGGCAGTGAGCTGTTTATTGAGCCGGGTGCGGTTGTGCGTCCTTGTTTCATCAATTTGGAAGCCGGTCCGGTGTATATCGGTCGCGAAGCACAAGTGATGGAAGGGTGTATGTTGCGCGGACCGATTGCCCTGTGTGATCATGCAGTACTTAAAATGGGCGCCAAGGTTTATGGGGCTACAACTGTTGGACCCGGATCTAAGGTGGGTGGAGAGGTGAACAATGTTGTTTTCTTTGCCAATAGTAATAAAGGGCATGATGGATTCCTTGGAAATGCAGTGATAGGAGAGTGGTGTAATTTGGGAGCTGATACCAATTGTTCGAATTTGAAAAACAATTACGGTGAAGTGAAAATTTGGGATGAGTATCTTCAAAAATCCGTCGCGACAGGGTTGCAGTTTTGTGGATTGATGATGGGAGATCATTCAAAATCCGGAATTAATACTATGTTCAACACCGGTACCGTTGCCGGAGTATCCTGCAATATTTTCGGAAGTGGATTCCCTGGAAAGTTTATACCCTCATTTTCATGGGGTGGAAGCGAAGGAATGATTGATTTTGCCTTTGACAAGGCAATGGAGGTTGCTAGTCGGATGATGGCCAGAAGAGGCGTAGAGCTAACCGAAAAAGCGGTGAAAATGTATCGACATCTGCACGAACAGACAGCGTCGCAAAGAGCGTTATTTAATCGAGATTAATCTGAACAGGTAGTAGATTTAAAAGGGGGAACAATACCTCTTTATGATTACATGCCGTTTAAAAAAAATAAATGAACCATGCGTAAGAAAATTGTTGCAGCCAATTGGAAAATGAATCTGACCTTAAGTGAAGGTAAAAGTTTAGTTGAAGGAATTTTGGCCGGAAACCGAAAATTATCTGAGGATCGTCAAGTTGTAATTGCTCCTCCGTTTACATATTTGCCGCAAACAGTAGCACAACTGGATTCAGAAAAATATTATTCTGTTGCAGCACAGAACTGCCATTTCGAAGTATCGGGGGCATATACCGGCGAAATTTCAGCCGCTATGATTAGTAGCGTTGGCGCAGAATACGTGATTATCGGCCATTCTGAACGAAGAATGTATTTTCAAGAAGATGATGCCCAACTGGCGAAAAAAGCGGCTCAGGTGCTTGCTAATGGCCTTAAACTGATATTTTGCTGCGGAGAGCCATTGGAGGTGAGAGACGCAGGAAATGAAAAGGAATTTGTGGGTAATCAGATTCGTGCAGGTTTATTTCATTTGGATGCGACACAGTGGAATGGAATGGTATTGGCTTACGAGCCAATTTGGGCGATCGGTACCGGACGAACAGCTTCAGCAGAACAAGCACAGGAAATGCACGCACACATTAGAAGCGTAATAGCGGCACAATACGGCGCTGAAATCGCAGATGGGGTGTCAATACTCTACGGAGGAAGTTGCAAGCCTTCTAATGCTGCAGAATTATTTGCAGGGGCAGATGTAGATGGTGGATTGATTGGTGGAGCCTCTTTAAAGGCTGAAGAATTCCTCGGAATTATCGATGCCATGATAGCGATCTAAAATTTTTTTTTAAAAAAAGTTTGCAAAGATGAAAACCCTGCTTATCTTTGCAGCCCGTTCAGGGAAATGGCGCGTTGGTCAATCGGTTAAGACGCCTCCCTTTCACGGAGGAAGGACGGGTTCGACTCCCGTACGTGCTACAAAAACCGGACTGAAAAGTCCGGTTTTTTAATGCGCAAAACTTTACGCAATCTCTTATTTAAGTCAATAAAACTTACATCGAGGAATGAATTACCGGCACATCGCCATTGAAGGAAATATCGGGGCAGGTAAAACTTTTTTGGCGCAATTGCTGGCAAAACACTTTCAAGCCAAATTGGTTTTGGAAGCGTTTGAAGAAAACGAGTTTCTATCACGTTTTTATCAAGATCACCGCAGTTATGCCCTGCAAGCTGAATTGGCTTTTTTAACAAGCCGCTATTCGCAATTAAAGGGGTTATTTGGTCGGGACCAACAAGCAGAGATAGCAGTTACGGATTTTACCTTTCTCAAAAGTAAATTGTTCGCTAGAGTAAATCTGTCAGACGAAGAGTACGTGTTGTTTCGACAATTGTTTGAAATCTTGGAGCCACTATTGTCACCACCGGATATTCTCATCTATTTACACGCACCCGTTGGGAGATTGCAGGATAATATCCGAACCAGAGGAAGAGGAATGGAAAAGAATATTCGCGATGAATATTTAGAGCATCTGCAACAGGCGTATCAGCAATTTTTAAAGCAAGATTATTGCAAAACAATAATTATTGATACAACTGCAGCTGATTTTGCACATAATCCGTCTCATTTCGAGCAATTGGTAGAGTTTTTGAATAAGGATTATGAGTTTAGCCAACATTATTTGGCTATATCTTGATTAAGAATGGTTACAGGTGGGAATAATTTGTATGTTTCGCTGATTTTAATTATTTTGTTTGTTGTAAATTCGCAGACCTTCAATCAGTAATGTGCAAATCCTAAATTCCCTGCGGATGAATTAGAAAATTACCTGTGGTAAATAAAAAGTCTATGGATGCTGGTATCGTTCCTGCTAAAACAAAGGTCAATCTGAAGAAGGCACTTCAGGAACATTTCGGATTCGAAGGGTTCAAAGGTGAACAGGAGAAGATCATAAAAAGTATCCTTTCGGGGAAAGATACTTTTGTAATTATGCCCACCGGCGGTGGCAAGTCATTATGCTATCAGCTGCCTGCGTTGGTTAGCGAAGGTGTGGCGATTATCGTCTCTCCACTGATTGCGCTAATGAAAAATCAGGTGGATCTCATTCGTGGTTATAGCAGCCGCGATCAGGTAGCTCACTTTTTAAATTCTACGCTAAGTAGGGTACAGCAGAAAAAGGTGAAGGACGATCTTACTAACGGACATACAAAGCTGCTGTATGTAGCTCCGGAGACCTTAACTAAAAAGGAGAATATTTCGTTTTTCTCAGATATTCCGATCTCATTCATCGCTGTAGATGAAGCGCATTGTATCTCAGAGTGGGGACATGATTTCAGACCCGAATACCGCAAATTGAGGGATATGATCGATGAAATCAGTCCGAACTTACCTATTATAGCCCTTACTGCTACGGCAACTCCCAAAGTACAAGACGATATCGTTAAAAATCTGGGACTGCGTGAACCAAATATTTTTATCGCTTCATTCAACAGGCCTAATCTCTATTATGAGATCGTTCCGAAAGGTAAAAAGGAACAGGTGCTGCGCAATATGGTGCGATTTATCAATACCATGAAGGGTAAGAGCGGAATTATTTATACGCTTAACAGAAAAACAACAGAGGAATTGGCAAGCACACTGCAAGCCAATGGAATCAGAGCTGTGGCATACCATGCCGGACTGGATTCAGCAGTAAGAGCACAACGCCAGGATATGTTCTTAATGGAACAGGTAGATGTGATCGTCGCAACTATCGCTTTTGGTATGGGTATCGACAAGCCGGATGTGCGATTTGTTATCCATTACAATATTCCTAAATCACTGGAGAACTATTATCAGGAAACCGGTAGAGCAGGAAGAGACGGATTGGAAGGTAAATGTATTCTCTATTATTCTTATAAGGATGTTCAGAAATTAGAACACCTCATGAGGGATAAGCCATTGAGCGAACGCGAGATGGGCGCTCAACTTATTTCTGAGACGGTCGCTTATACAGAAAGTAGCGTTTGTCGACGCAAATTATTGCTCCATTATTTCGGAGAAGAATTTAAAGTTGAAAATTGTGGAAGCTGCGATAATTGCCTGAATCCAAAGGAAAAACTGGAAGTTAAAGACAGCTCTAAGATTGTCTTGGATACTATAGCCGAACTCGATGAACGTTTCAATATCGATTATGTGGTCAATGTGATTTTGGGTAGGCCCAATCCGCAGATTACCACATTCCGACATGATAAGCTGAAATCCTTCGGTAGCGGGCTGGTCATGGAGATGGATGCGAATTTCTGGAATTCACTTATTCGCCAAATGATGCTCGAAGGGCTGATTCGGAAGGATATTGAAGAATACGGTTTGTTGAAAATTACGGATAAGGGTAGAAAGTTCCTGAAAAAGCCTTTCTCCATTATGGTATCACTCAATCATCAATACGAGGATGCACCCGCAGATGATGATGATAACAACGCCGGAGGTGGTCCCGCTTCTGTTGATGAGGTCTTATACGAAATGCTGAAAGACCTTCGCAGACAGGTGGCAAAAGAGAAAAACTTGCCTCCGTTCGTGATCTTCCTCGAGAATTCTTTGGCTGATATGGCCATCAACTATCCTACCACTTTAGAAGAACTGGAGCGTATCCAAGGGGTGAGCAAGGGTAAGGCGTTGAGGTACGGAAAGCGGTTCGTAGAATTGATAGCCAAATACGTAGGAGAACACGAAATCGAAAAGCCGGACGATTTTGTAATGAAGAGTCTGGTGAATAAAAGCGGGATGAAGGTGTTTATCATCCAAAATATCGATAAGAAGATTCCATTAGAAACCATCGCCAGAAATAAGAGTATTACCCTGCAAGAGCTTTTGGCAGAAATGGAATCCATCGTTGCCAGCGGTACCAAGCTAAATCTTAATTACTGCCTGGAACAAGAACTCGACGAGTCGGAACAAGAAGATATCTTCGAATATTTCAGAAACAATCATGATGATGATCTGCAAGCCGCATACGAGGAGTTTAAGGACAGCAACGTAACGCAGGAACATCTGCAAATGATGCGGATCAAATTCCTGAGTGAATTCGGAAATTAATTGTGATAATAGTTTTGATAAATAGCGGAATGTCTGACCAAGGCTTCCGCTATTTGTTTCAATACAAAATCTCATTCGTTTTTAACGAAACTCTGGTGGAAGCAAATGGCCTGGGACGCATATATAAAGGGGTATAAAGCATTTCTGCGACTGGAACGCTCCTTGTCCGAACATACCGTTGAAGCCTATATCCACGATGTCGGTTTACTTGAGAATGCACTTCGGGAGCAAGATCCATCGCTCGGACTTGAGGCGATTCAATTGCAACACCTGCAAGAGTTCATCAAGCAACTCAATGAGCTCGGACTCGCATCTGCAACACAAGCAAGGATATTAAGTGGTATCAAGTCCTTCTTTGGATATCTGCTACTGGAAGGAGTAGTAAATACCAACCCCTCGGAATTGCTCGAAGGTCCCAAACTAAAGCGAAGCCTTCCCTTAGTATTGAGCATAGAAGAAATAGAAAAGTTATTTGCGGCTATTGATCATAGTACTCCCGAGGGACAGCGCAACAGAGCTATGCTGGAAACAATGTATAGTTCAGGTCTGAGAGTAAGTGAATTGATAGGATTGCGTATTTCCCATATTTACCTGGATTTGGGTTACTTGAGGATCGTGGGTAAAGGAAATAAAGAACGACTAGTTCCTATAGGATCGGAAGCGGTTCGTCAAATTCGAATATATAGGGAGCATATCCGTAATAAGCAACTGCCTAAGGCAGGTGCTGAAGATATCTTATTCCTCAACCGCCGAGGTGGACCACTCTCCAGAGTTATGGTATTTTTAATATTGAAAGATTTGGCTGCTAAGGCCGGTGTCAACAAGCAGATACATCCGCATACTTTCCGACATTCCTTTGCAACTCATCTTGTAGAGGCTGGTGCTGATTTGCGCGCAGTTCAGGAAATGATGGGACATAAAAGCATTACTACCACCGAGATTTATACACATCTCGATAAGGGATTCCTAAGAAAAACATTGGAGCAATTCCATCCCAGATATGGCGCTGGTTAATTGCGCTGTGAAACGGGGTTTTGAACCGTGGAGAAATGGGGAAGGAGCATCTCGTTATTCTTCTTGATCCATAGATGTGCAGCGGGACCTTCAGCGAAGAAAAGATCCAGAATTGAAAGATCGGGAACGAAGCCGATTCGATCGGCAAATATCTGATCGTATTCAGGAAAGGGACGGTCAGAATTAGTTGGCGCCGCCGTTCTGAGATCGGTACTATTGGATGGCGAAGATACTATATGGCCACCCATATGGAAATCTTGTTTCCATTTCAAGCGATCTTTAATCCAGAGGAGACTATCCAGGTTGAAATCGATGAGCCAGTCGTATTGTTTTTGAAAAATCGGGTATAGTTCGGGTTCGTAAAAACCGAAGAAAGGAGTTCTTCGGTAAGCGGCCGTAATTGCTCTCCAATGTTGTGTTTGCCACCTTTCGGTGTTGCTGATTTTTACATCTTTCATGGGTAGTTTCTGATCTCTCCCATGGCGTATCGGCACGCTCAGTCGGATCACCCCATTTGCTCCCGCGATAAAATAGCGGTTTCGCAGACTCATTTTACGAAATGGTTCTTCTGTGTCGAACAGGATTTCGGACGCATTTTGAGCAAAAGCCCACCAAGAGATGGGAGCAAATGGCAAATACAGACTAGTCAGTGTATTCATGCTTTTTTTAAGTTCACCTCAGTATAACCGATGATGCTATTTATTGAAAGTGAGCATCGGGATTTGCGTTCTAAACGAATAGGCTTCTGTGTTGCTTGATAAGAAGACTCGTTCGAAGAAACTGCGATTTTGCTTGGTGAACATGATCAACATATCGGGTCGGTATTTTTCTACTGCTACATCCAATTCTTCAATCATGGATTTGTCGATTCGTCTTTGTTCCAGGAGCACATTAACCGGATAATCCAATGTATCTTTCAGTTCTGCATTAATTGCCGATTCCGAACTTGCCAAATCTTGATGCAGATAAAAGTGTAACATGTCTATCTCGGCTTTTATTGGTTTTGCGAACTTGATAACTTGGTTCAGTTCTGCGATTTTATTGGTCATATCGGAAGCGTACAAAATGCGGTGGATGGGTTGCACCTGTTTGTTGCTGGGGATACATAGCACCGGGATAGGGGAGTTGACGATTAGTTTTCCGGTATTGGTTCCGACGAATTTGCGAATCATGCCGGCACCTTTGGTGCTGATGCAGATATAATCACAAGTGTTTTGTTGTGCGATGGAGATAATACCGGCTACTGTGTCGAGACTATGATGCAGAATCGATTGGTATTGGGCCGGAGTTTCATTTAATTCGGTAAACAAATCGTTGAGGAAATTGTCCATATCCTCGGTCAGATTTGTTCTCGTAAGGTCTATAAAATTTTGGTATTGTAAATCAGACCAAGACGTGGCTCTTAAGACCTGATAAACATGAAGAAATATCAGCGATGCGCCTGTCGCTCGCGCCATTTGGATGGCAAACTGCATTCCTGCTTTTGAATTTTGGGAAAGATCGGTGGTGACGAGTATTTGAGGCATAGGATTTTTGTACAAATATATGGAATTGTGGGGTTTAAGCATTTTTGGGTATAGTCCTAGAATGACTTTGGAAAATTGATGATCTTCATTACCTTTGCAGTCCTCAAAAAGTTGATGCGGCGGTGGCGAAGCTGGTAGACGCGCTACTTTGAGGTGGTAGTGCCCGAAAGGGCGTGGGAGTTCGAATCTCCTCTGCCGCACGTTTTAAAAGGCTTTGAGTCTTTTTCAGAGTCCCCAATGCATTTAGTGTTGGGGATTTTTGTTTTTGGTGGCTAATACTCTTCTCTCCCGCTGCGACCGGAGTAACTTATCGATCACACACTTATAATCACGATGGGATTGCCAAAGAATGGACGAGTATTGTACGTCCATGAAGGGGGCGCATAATCTCTCTTAAGATTGCAGATATAATTATTCGATCACTAAAGTCAGATTATTTACTCACTCACGCACTTTCACTCTTTCTGTTTTCTCTTTTTCTCGCGTAGCGATCTCTCTTTCTCTTTCTGTTTCTCTTTCTCGCGCAGCGCTCCCTCTTTCTCTTTCTGTTTCTCTTTCTCTTTCTCTTTCTCGCTCAGCGATATCTCTTTCTCTCGCGCAGCGATCTCTCTTT
>CAZWPF010000047.1:13245-23381 GCA_964636205.1 uncultured Chitinophagaceae bacterium
GGGGGCGCATAATCTCTCTCACAAAGATGATTAAATAACTAAAACCTACTTTTGAACTATCCAAATTTTGGGGAAGCTGACACTTAGCGCTCCCTCTTTCTCTTTCTCTTTCTAGCGCAGCGATCTCTCTTTCTCATACTATTCTTCTCGTATTTTATTCTTACTTTTCAGTCCTTTTGTATCAATAATACCCTATGCTGAAACGCCTCCCCCTGTTTCTGGTGATATTGCCTTTTAAATTAGTTGGCCAACAATTTATCGGTAGTAGCAACAATGTTTTCCCGAACGTGCGACAGATTGCGATTAACCCGGCTTATACAGCGTCGGCACTGGATGGAACTGAAGTGCATTTGTTTTCATTCAGCGCATTAGCAGGAACCAATGCCTATAGATTCAGCAAAGAATTTGCTTCGGGCAATTTTTCCGGCAATGGATTAGAGGGGGTTGATTATTTCAGAGACACCCGGGGCGCCAATAAACATGTCTGGGGAAATGTAGATATCATGGGACCGGCTGTCAGTTTTAAGGTAAATGAGTCGGTCGCCATCGGAGGGTATATGCGACTGAGATCCATTTTCCGCGGCGGTAATTTAAGTCCTGAGGGTTTTTCCTTTATTGGTAAGCGGGATCCGGAGACCACTATTAAATCGGCCAAATTTACAGGAGCCGGATATACTACCCATACTTTTTCTGAAATTGGTTTTTCTTATGGTCGCTTGTTAGGCAACGATTTCTATCATGTTTTTCGTGGCGGTTTCAATATAAAATACCTGATGGGTATGTCGGCCGGTACTATTTATTCCGATAACGCAGTAATCCATGCAGGTTCCGCTCCTGGTGTGATCGATAGTCTGAAAGGGGATGTTCATGTTGCATTCACACCGGGGATCAAGAAATTTGTGAATGGCGATGTAATGGGGCAAACAGCCGCATGGTTTCAGAAGAATGGTCGGGGTGGCCTAGGGGTTGACCTGGGGTTTCAATATGAATACCATCCTGATGGAAATCCGAATATCCGCACCCCTTACAAACTGAGTTTAGCTGTTTCTATTACAGATATAGGAAGTATTCGCTATCCAGCCGATACCGGAAGTGCTACTTATAAGATGCAATTGGAGGACATCTCCGGTAGCCGTCTGGTGGCAGCCGCTGAAACGCCTTATTGGCAATATTTCGGTCGGCAAACCGAAGATTCCATGGTTTTAAAAGAGCGAGAAATAACCAGTTTCAGTGTGGGATTGCCAACGGCCTTCCGGGTTAATCTTGATTGGAATATGGGTGGGAACCTGTATTTGCAAACTCATTTAATGTTCAATCTGCGCGGCAATGGAGATGGGTTATACAATCCGGGCTATGTAAGCATGCTCAATTTTACACCGCGCTATCAGCATTCCGTTTTCTCTGTTGCGCTGCCTTTTACTTTTATAGGCTACCAAATGCTTACAGTAGGAGCGGCAATTCATCTGGGTCCGTTTTATATGGGCTCTTCTTCACTGATTTCAACTATAATGGCAAAACAAATTAATAGTTTGGACGGATATGCAGGAATAGTAATTCCATTGCAAAAGCAAGCTAATCGCTACTGATCGAAACGGTCACTCTTTGTGGATTATCCAACTCCTGTGTGTATGCATAGGAGTCGGATAATGCATTCGGTATTGTTTATTAATTGGGAGACCCACAGCAAATTTGGTGGGTGATGTTCACGATTATAATAAATAATAATTCCCCTGATTACACAGGGGAATTATTACTAAAAGATATGTGAGTAGTCCTACTCAAGTGGCACTAACATCTGAGTGATGTTGAAACGACCGTCGTAAATTTTGACACTATCGTAACCGGGTTCTGCCGGATTCTCAGGATTTACATATTGCAGTACCCCCTCGTAGGATCCTTTATAGGCAGCACCTTCTGCAGTGATTGTAATGGAACCGTATCCGAAACCATCTTTGGCCATAAACAATTTTCCGGCGCTATCTTCATGACCCACGATATTATAAGAGATCACATTACCGAACACCGAATCCGGTATGATGTGATATTCGCCTGGTCCTACGAAGTTCTGTATAAACAGACTAATGGTCGCCACCGGTTTTTTGTTTACACTGGAAACACCACTAAGTGTCAGTTGTCCATCGAATAATGCCCAGGTGCCTTCTGTAAATCTTTTGTAAGAACTGTCGAAAAAGCCGTCGATAACACCTTCTTCGGCACCATCTAGAGCTGGCGGTCTTGGAATATTCCCCTGCGGATCGGCCAGATAATCGCCATTATTGCAGGATGAAACTCCTATAATGCTGCCCAGAATCAAGATGGGGAACAGGAATTTTTTCATGAACCTAAATTTAGATGCCATAAAGATAAAAATGAGTTTTGTATTGCAAAACCTTAAATTGAAAATAATTATCGAACACGACTAGGAAATAATCCTCAATTGCAGTTCATCTAGCTGCGCGGTGTCTACAGAAGCGGGTGCATCCAACATGATATCCCTTCCTGCGTTATTTTTAGGGAATGCAATAAAGTCACGAATACTTTCTTGTCCTCCCAGCAGTGCGCAAAGTCTGTCGAACCCAAATGCCAATCCACCGTGTGGTGGTGCCCCATATTCAAAAGCTCCGAGTAAGAATCCGAATTTTTCCTGGGCTTCTTCCTTGCTCAAACCGAGTACATGGAACATTTTTTCCTGAAGTTCTCTCTGGAAGATTCTGATCGATCCACCGCCAATTTCAGTACCATTTAAAACGATATCGTACGCATTGGCTTTAATCGCGCCATACTGTGCCGGGTCATCCATCAAGTTTAAATGCTCGGGTTTAGGTGCAGTAAAGGGGTGGTGGCGTGCAGCCCAGTGTCCTGACTCCTCATCCTGTTCCAGAAGTGGAAAATCTACCACCCAGAGTGGTTTATAATCATCCGGATTTCGCAATCCTAAGCGATTACCCATTTCAATTCTCAACTCGCTCATTGCCTTACGGGTTTTGGATTCAGCACCGGTAAGGATTAAGATTAAATCATTGGGTTGGGCATTGCAGAAGCCGGCAATGGTTTTTAGCCTTTCTTCGTCGAAAAACTTATCCGCACTACTTTTGAATGAGCCATCTGTATTGCATTTGATGAATAGCAATCCGCCCATGCCGATTTGCGGTCTTTTCACCCATTCCGTCAGTTCGTCGGTTTGCTTTCTTGAGTATTCAGCTGCATTAGGGACGCAGATGGCGAGGATGGTTGCAGCTTCGTTTGTGACTTTAAAATCGACTCCTTCGAGTGCGCTGCAATGAATTTTATTATTGACTTTTAGATTGTTTATTCTCATGTCGAACCGGATATCAGGCTTATCATTGCCGTAGTTCCACATGGCGTCTTCCCATGTTAATCTTGGAAAATCTTCCTGCATTTCGATGCCCTTGATTTCTTTAAAAACATGTTTGAACAGACCTTCGAACATCCGGATGACATCTTCTTGCTCAACAAAACTCATCTCACAATCGATCTGTGTAAATTCTGGCTGTCTGTCTGCTCTTAAATCTTCGTCACGGAAGCATTTTACAATTTGATAATAGCGGTCGTAACCACTAACCATTAATAACTGTTTAAATGTTTGCGGACTCTGAGGGAGTGCATAGAAAGTTCCGGGATTCATTCTGGAGGGAACGATGAAGTCTCTTGCACCTTCAGGAGTTGACCGAATCAATTGTGGAGTCTCGATATCCCAAAAGCCTTGACTGTCCAGATAGTTGCGCACGGATCTGTTGACTCTGTATCGCAATTCCATGTTTTTCTTCAATGGTGATCTGCGCAAATCCAGGTATCTGTATTTCATTCGCAGTTCTTCACCGCCATCGGTATCATCTTCAATGGTAAATGGTGGCACTTTAGCCTTGTTAAGGATTTCGTACGCATTAACTTCGATTTCTATATCTCCGGTAGGTAATTTGGGATTCTTATTATGTCTTTCGATCGTGATGCCGGTAACCTGAATAACGAATTCCCGACCTAAAGGGTTGTTCTCTAGTTGATCGTTGAGTTGTTCATTAAAATAAAGCTGAGTGATACCGTAGCGATCGCGTAAATCGACAAAAGTGATGCTACCAAATTTTCTAATGGTTTGTACCCAGCCGCAAAGGGTAACAGACTTGCCGGCGTCTTCGATACGTAACTCTCCACAGGTGTGTGTCCGATACATAAACTAGTAAATGTTTGAAATCGGATGCAAGATAAGCATTGCTGCCCAGCTGGTGGAGGATGAAACTCTGTTTTTTATAAATTAACTTTTCAAAAATTATAGATAACGATTTGTTATAATGATTTTTTTTGTACCTTGTAGCCAGTTGATATAATATGTATACAGAATTACCACAGTCTCGCATAACGATTAGGAATATGAGTTATGGTAAAATAGAGGTGCCGAACTTTGAGAAAGATAATGACGAATCCAGACTGCCGCGAGGGTGGTTTGTCAAAAACTACGGGAATCGTTGCCCTAAATGCAAAAAAGAAGAGTTGACCAGAATACACCGACCCTTTTTTATGAAATTGATTCCTTGGCCTAAAATTAGGCGATATCGTTGTGGTCATTGCAATAAATCCTGCTATCAGTTGAAAAAACCGTAAAAATACTATCTGATAATACGGGCATTTTCCCCTGATTTCGACATAACTTCGTCGAATATATATGGATAATCAATCGAGTAAACTATTTCCTTTGTCTAAACTGGCCGTTGGTGCCAGCGCCAGAGTCCATTCGTTTTCTGAATCTGAAATCGCTTCTGTATTAGTCGAGATGGGACTGGTCCCCGGAGCCATAGTAGCCATGGAGCGGATAGCTCCTTTGGGCGACCCGATAGCAGTACGCATTGCCGGATATACCTTGGCGATCCGTAAAAAACATGCTGCCAATATTTTTCTGGAGCCCCTGTAGTTCGGATCGTTTTGTCTGACTATTTTTTTTTATTTTTACCAGTAAACAATATAATTAATAAATCAATAAATAATGGCTTCTTTTGATATCGTTTCTAAAGTGGATTTACAAACTCTGGACAATGCGGTAAATGTTGCTCAAAAGGAAATCGATAATCGCTTTGATTTCAAGGGCACCCATGTGGTAATGGAGTTGAATAAAAAGGATATGCAGCTTCAGGTTGAAGTAGAAAGCGATATGAAATTAAAGCAGGTAGAGGATGTGTTGATCACAAAAGCCATGCGCCAGGGTTTGGATGCAAATAGCTTTGATCTTTCTAAAGAACCCGTGGCGTCGGGTAAATATGTACGTAAGACAATTCCGGTACGCAATGGGATCGATCGGGATTTTGCGAAGAAGATTGTAAAAACGATAAAGGACAGCGGCCTAAAAGTGCAAGCCGCTATTATGGATGATACTATTCGGGTTACAGCCAAGAAAATCGATGATCTGCAACAAGTAATACAATTGTGCAAATCATCAGGATTTGAGCAACCCTTACAGTTTACAAATATGAAATCCTAACTAAGGTGTTTCGTCATGTTTTAATTTCAGCTTTTCGCATTCCCGGGACACAAATGCCGGGAGTGCAATTACTGTTTACTTTATTTACTGTCCTTTTTGTTCTCGGTTTTCTATCATCTTGTTCCGGCTCCAAAAAAGCTATGAGTGCTAACATTAATCAGGTTGTAATCATGGATCAGAGCGGGCGGGTTATTCCATTTGAAATTATAGAAGCACCGGTTTGGGACAATAAAAATGGATACTTATGTGTGAGCGTTCAATCCGATAAAAATGAATTGTTTCAGGTAAACGGAATCAATACCGATGAAATGCAACTGGTATATATCCGTGCCGGAAATGAAGGTAGCTTTAGTTCGGATCCACATCGGAGCAAAATTAAAAGGCACGTCAAGTCTGAAGAGTTTCAACCTGGCACCAATATCGAGTTGACCGGAAAATCGAAATTATATCAGGGAGATCAGTCATTTAGGGTAACTTTTACACTAACGGGCACCATTCCTGAACCTATCTCCATAATCACTTATTAAAAGTTTAATTCCAAGCGAATGAAAAGCCGTTTGTTCTTTGTTTTATACACCGCCGTTTGTTTCCCCGCAGCGGCTCAATCTATTCTGTCCGACCAAAATGCTACACTGGCAGCTGAATTCGCAGCCAAGTTTCGAGCAGATAGTATCAAGGCGGCGGCAATCGCAAAAACCAATGATTTCCCCTTGTTTTTCGTGGATGAGAACGGCGTGATCGTTGGATTTGACGGATTTTCAGTAACTGGGATGATGGAGTTTAAGCGCACTTTTAATGCTGATGCAGGTACCTCCGTCGGAGTACAACACGTATGGCCGGGTGGATCGACCGGTACTTCGCTTACCGGAATACTGCCCGGCAACCGACTGGGTATTTGGGATGGAGGAGGGGTGCGATTAACGCATCAGGAATTCGGAGGACGGGTAACGCAGGTGGACGGAGCACCGGCTACCAGCGGTATGCACCCTTCACATGTGGCGGGTACGATGATCGCTAAAGGTGTAGAGCCGGATGCAAAGGGGATGGCATATGAAGCTAGTTTGAGGGCATACGATTTCAATAATGATAATTCTGAAATGACTAATGCAGCAGCAGGTGGAATGTTGATTTCTAATCATTCCTATGGTGCTGTCGCTGGTTGGTATTCATCGGGCGGTGAATGGTTCTGGTATGGAGATGTACGTGTGAGTGAAACGGAAGATTATCGATATGGATTTTATGATACGCGCGCAGCAAATTGGGATAAAATTGCTTTGAATAATCCTTATTATCTGATTGTAAAAGCCGCAGGCAACGACCGTGGTCGTAGTCATACCGGTAGTCATAAGGTAATGATCAATAATCGCTGGGAGACTAGTACTAAAGATCGGGATGCTGTCGGGCCTTACGATTGCCTGGCCAGCTATGCAGTTGCTAAGAATATTTTGACTGTCGGTGCAGTGAGGAAATTGCCGAGTGGGTGGACGAAACCATCGGATGTGGAGATGACGGATTATAGCGGTTGGGGTCCCACAGATGATGGTCGGATAAAGCCGGATTTAGTTGCTCCGGGACATAGATTAAGATCGGCTACAGATGCAGATGATGACTCTTATGGGAATGCCAATGGTACTTCAATGGCAACTCCGGTAGTTTCAGGTTCGCTTGCCCTAGTACAAGAGCAATTTTTCGATATGCATCAGCGCTATATGCGGGCTGCTACTTTGAAAGCAGTTGCAATTCATACCACCGACGAAGCAGGAAGTGCTACAGGTCCCGACTATGAATACGGCTGGGGATTGCTAAACGTTCCTCGTGCTGTAGGCGTGGTAATTGATCCGGAACCACATGTAATTCAAGAACGGGTATTAAACAATAGAGACAGCTTTACACAATCCTATTATAGCGATGGCACAAATCCGGCGAGAATCACAATCAGTTGGACCGACCCCGCCGGGACACCTGTGGAGCCGGCTTTGGATCCTAAAGACTTAATGTTAGTAAACGATCTGGATATAAAACTGGTGCGGAAAGAGGATGGAGTAGTTTTTCGCCCTTATATTTTGAATCCGGCACGCCCCGACGATGCAGCTACCACCGGCGATAACATCCGGGATAATGTAGAGCAGATTTATATCGCTGCCCCCAAAGCCGGTGGATACCGACTGATCGTAAGTCATAAAGCAGAGCTAAACCAAGGTTTGCCGCAGGCTTATTCATTAGTGGTAACCGGTTTTGAAACCGTGGCTCCTATTGCCGGTTTTAAAATCGGGTCGGCAATCGGTTGCGTCGGTGCACCGGTCAAACTAGTAGATACCTCTCTCAATGATCCACATTCCTGGACATGGAGGATTAATAATGGGGCCAACAATTTTACGGATTCCGTTGCGCAGCCTCAACTAATTTTTTCGTCCCCCGGTACTTATACAATTACCGCTTTCCTAAAAGTTGCAAACTACGCTGGTGAGGATAGTATTGAGCAGACTGTTACCGTACAAATATTCGATCGTCCGGAGCCGACCAGTATAAGCGGTAACAATCATTCAATAGCTCACAAAGAGGAGGTTTATCAGGTCGACGCCCGCCCGTGGTCTGTGTATCAATGGACGATTGAAAATGGAACAGTTCAAACAGGGCAGGGATCCAATGAGGTTACTGTGAAATGGGGCAATTTCTTATCCGGTCGGGTAAGTGTTCAAGAAATGGACAGCCGCGGTTGTTTTGGTGATACTGCTGTTATGGATATTACGCTGGAATGGGCAACCGGAATAAATGATGCCGAATCGACGAATATGGAGCTATATCCCAATCCGGCCTCAGAAAACCTGAATGTTCGTCTGTTTGTACCTTTTTCACAGCATATAAGTATTAGCATAACTGATTTGTTGGGAAGAGTTGTTAAAGCCGAGAATTGGGATTTGCCGGCCGGAGATGTAGTAAAATCAATAGATTTACAGGGTGTCAATTCCGGAATGTATCTCGTTCAATTGGAGACGGCAACCGGATCAAAGGTGCAGAAAATTGCAATAGAATAAAGGTTTCTAATGTCCGACAGGCTCATTATATTTAGAAATCCGGAGTGTCAGTTTTAGCATTGCAAAGTACAACCCGAATCATGAAATGGAGCTTGATTATTGTTGCTGTTTTTTTATCTCAGATATCTAATGCGCAGACAGGAGATATTAATCTGTTTAAATTGGTTTGCCAAGAGCTGAAGTTGATGGATGAACGGGTTCCGACTAAAAAGCAATTTGATGTTCTTGAACTGGTTTATGATATTAAAACCAACGAGCCATTTATATGGCATAATGAGGCCCTAAGTGCCGAAACCAAAAGGCTAATGGCGAAATACACATCCGAACAGCTTATTGAGTTATTAGGTACACCCGAACTAAAAATTTTTCCTTTATCAGATACGCTCTTTATAATAGATAGTTCCTCGTATTTCAAGTCGACAGGGTTCACTGAAAGAGGGACTCATTTTACGGTAAAGAAATCTTGTCCCTCTCAAAGCCAAAAATGCATTTATTTCGACAAGGCTGAGAATAGAAAAACAGAAATTGTTTTGCCTTTTTATTTTCCTGAGGAGGACTATATCTATAATTTCTACTTCAAAAAAGAAGGTGCGAAACTCAGGTTTTCCAAGGTTGATATGAAGTATTGGTTGAAGAAATAGAATGTCTTTTCTGCAATTTCTAAAGCACCCGGTTTATTTTTTAATTAGTCTGGATCTGTAAAAATTCATCAAAGGGCTGCCTCTATTAAAAAAGGGCTCCTCTATAAAACTGTCTTCAATTGTATGGGTTTTATTGGGTTTGCCTTCATTCGCCCCTGCAGCCTTTAATACAGTTACATCCGTCAGGGTTAGCACCGGTACAAGCGTATTTTTTTCAAAATAGAAATATACATGGTATTGAAGCAGTTCTTCTATTTGAATAACTAATTTGATCACATGAAATTCATATTGCTCGCCGGAAATGCTCAAAGTAGTATCACCCGTATAGTAATAAGCGACCTTTTCATAATTCTGGAGCTTATAAAAAAATGGCATCATGCGGAATGTATCCTTTGGGTCCAGACTAGCAGAGAATAATTTTTTTCCATCTATCAATGAGGTGTAAGTAATGGATTTGCCGGTTTTACTGGCTTTTATATGATAGGCTCTGGCTTTTCTTTTGTCATTATAGCTGTAAACAGTATAAACCGGATAAGTTGGATCCTCGATCCAGTAGATGGTCTTGTCGGGATTTAAATAGATGTAGCGTCGATAATAGTTGGTGTCTGGACCGGTTTTTTCAAAGGCAACATCGTATTTTTCAAGGGTGTTCGCTTTTATTGCATATTCCACGATTTTCAAGGTATCCCTAAAAATAGATTGTGCACTTGCGTTGTACCCCAAAAGCAAAAATCCCAAAAGCATCAATAATCTCATTGCCATTTTTATTAGCCTGAGATAAAATTAACGATCATTGAATAGCAATCAATAATTTGTGTCTAGAAAAGATGTAATCGAAGAGATAAACTAAATAGATACACACAGAGGCCGCAAAGCAATCCGCAGAGCACGCAAAGGTTTAGCATATGTAGCATCTACTCTGCGCTCTTTGCGGGAAATATGTCGGTTCACGCGAAGGCCGCAAAGTAATTC
>CAZWPF010000048.1:0-6648 GCA_964636205.1 uncultured Chitinophagaceae bacterium
TAATAAACATATCGGTACCCTCCAACAACGGAAGGACCATACCTTCAATTTTTTCCAATACTTCTGTCATGGATAAAAAACAAGGGGACTACCAGTCCCCTTTCCTTTTTAAATTATCAACGCAAAGGTACGATTTTTCAAATAAAATCACTCAAAGGGACAATATTTTGAAAATTTTCATTTTCGACTTCCGGCAGCTTGTTCAACTTTACCCGTTTCAACTATCTTTGACCCTAACAACAGCCATTATGATGAAACCGGGACTCTTCTTCATTCTTTTGTTACTCACGCATGTTCTTTTTTCCGGATGCGTGGCGAAAAAAAAGTATTTGGAGGCACAGTCAACTATCGAAGCGCTCCGTGCAGATAGTCTGGCACATATGCAAAAAATACAGCAACTCGACGGAAGGGTAAGTAAACTGCAGGAAGAAACCCAATTTACCCATACCCAACTGAATAAAAGTCAGGAGGCACTCGCAGCAGAAAGAGATCGACTGACCCATCTGCAGCAACTGATCGAACAGCAACAACAGAATACAGAGGCTTTAAGAAGAAAAATTGCAGATGCTCTGGTAAATTTCCGCGCTAACCAGCTCACCGTGAGTATGAAGAATGGAAAGGTATATGTTAGTATGCAGGAAAGTCTGCTTTTCCCCTCCGGGAGTGCAGAACTAAACGATACCGGCAAAATTGCTCTGAAAAGTTTGTCCGAAGTGCTGAACCAACACCCCGATATCAAAGTAGTTGTGGAAGGTCATACTGACTCTGTTCCTATTTCTATCAAATTTCAAGATAATTGGGCGCTGAGTGTTGCCAGAGCTACCGCAATTGTAAGAATTCTTACCAGCGACTATCAGCTTAGTCCCGACCGCATCACTGCTTCGGGCAGGGGCGAATACGACCCGGTAGACACTAATGAAACTCCCGAAGGAAGACAGCGTAACAGAAGAACAGAAATTATTCTGGAACCGAAATTGGATGAATTAATTCAGATTATTGGCGGAGACAATCAATAATTGATCGGCCAAAAAAATCTCCCCAGATGAAAATTGCATTTATAGGAGCAGCCCACCCTTTACGTGGTGGTCTCGCCGGATTTAACGAAAGACTTGCTTCGGAATTAATGACCCAAGGTCATGAAGTAACCATCTATTCCTTCTCACTTCAATACCCCTCATTTCTTTTTCCGGGCAAAACACAATTTACCGACGAACCGGCGCCAATGGGATTGGTCATTCAGAGTGTCATTAATTCCATCAATCCCCTCAACTGGCTGAAAGTTGGAAAATCCATTAGTCGGGAACGACCAGATTTAGTGATTATTAAATACTGGCTGCCATTCATGGGGCCTTGTTTCGGCACTATTCTAAGGCAGATAAAACGTAATAAACATTCTAAGGTAGTTTGCATTCTGGATAATGTCATCCCCCACGAATCCCGTCCGGGCGATGTAGCCTTTACTAAATACTTCTTAAAACCCGTCGATGCCTTTATCTCTATGAGTCAGGAAGTGCTCCGGGATTTGAAAAAATTTACCGATAAACCGGTCAGACTATCACCGCATCCGGTTTTCGACAATTATGGAGATCCCGTAGCTCGGGAAACGGCCATTCAGAGACTTAATCTGTCTGCCGATAAGAAATACATTTTGTTTTTTGGGTTTATCAGGAAATACAAAGGCTTAGACATCTTACTACATGCCATGAATGATACCCGAATAAAAGAATTAGGGATTGAATTATTGGTAGCAGGAGAATATTATGGGGATCAGGAATTTTACGAACAGATCATAAGGGAGCATCAACTTCAGGGTCGGGTTCGTCTGTTCACCGATTTTATCCCGAATGAAGAGGTGAAATATTACTTTTCTGCTTCAGATTTGGTGGTATTGCCCTACCGCTCTGCCACACAAAGCGGGATAACACAGATCGCTTACCATTTCGAGAAACCTATGGTGGTGAGTAATGTGGGTGGGCTCCCCGAAGTGGTACCAAATGGCAGAACCGGCTACGTATGTCAACCCGAAGCCGGCGAAGTCGCCGATGCCATTATACAATTTTACCAAAGTGGATCTGTGGACAGATTCCGGGAGGCTATTGCAGAAGAAAAGAAAAAGTATTCCTGGGAAAGATTCGCTTCAGTAATAATGGAATCCTTCCACAGCGTACAATAATAGTCTAAAGATTTTCCTGACGCTGACGCGGCTTTTTCATGATCGCATATACTTCTAAGACAAAGCCCAGCATCATAACCAAGGGAGCTAAAGTAATCCGACGGAAACTATAAATTTCATCATAGTTAAATTTTGTCGGATCAGGACTTTTACCTCCCGACATCAAGAAGAATCCAATGATTATCAGCAAAAAACCAATAATCATCCAAGTGTAATTATCCCGGTCAAACATAATGACCTGATTGCCCTTAGGCGGTTTTCCGGAACGGTTTTCGTAACTTTTCCCTACTTGATTTCTCATTGACATAGAAGCAATATTACAAAGTATTTCTTAAAAACAACATGATTAATACAGGTCCTCCACGTGCATTTTCAAATACTTAATCACAGACCTGTGGGTGCTGATCAAAGAGATCAAAATTCCCATGAGTATCATTCCGGTAATCAAAATTACCATTAAAATCGGCTCTCTTAACAATGCAAGCTCGGGCAACCGCGATTCTGCAAAACTGATCACCAACCAAAGTCCAGCCACCGCTATCACTCCGCTGATGAATCCATTAATAATAGCCCGGCGATCGAAAGGACGGGCGATGAAACTATGCGTAGCACCTACCATTTGCATCGTCTTTATCAGAAAACGGTTGCTAAACATCGCCAGTCTTACCGTATTGTCGATCAAAACTATTACCACCCCAAACAACAAAAGCGATATACCGGCAATAATAATGCTTATCCTGCTGAAATTCTTATTCATCTGATCCACCACTATTCGAGGATAGGTAACTTCCCGCACCACGTTGCTTTGTAGGACAAATCTGGTGATTTTCTCCAAACTGTCTTGATTGACATATGGAGCTTGCAATTTCATCACAATCGACGGAAATAATGGATTAATCCCCAGAAAAGCTTCGATATCTTCCCCCTCCAGCTCGCTCTGGAGTTGAATAGCTTCTTCTCGAGTGATAATACGGGTTGATCTTACAAAAGGCTGCTGATCCAGGATTGCCTTCATCTGCTCCACCCGCTCATCACGGGTTTTATCGTGAAAATCTACAGTTACCTCGATATCTTCTTTGAATACACGACTCAATCCGCGTCCGTTTATCACGATCCAACCGAGTGTGCCCAATAGAAATAGCACCAAGGATACTCCTATAATTGAATATGCATAAGATGTTTTAGACTTGCCACCTGCCATGAATCGAACTTGTTGGCCAAAAGTAATAAAGAAATAGTTAGCAGGAAATCAAAGTTCTAACCAACCGAAAAAGAAATTGAGCAGGTTCTGAATTTTCATTTTTGAATTTCAACTTTTGTCTTACCTTTGCTGGCCGCAAGCAATACGGAGGTAATAGCTCAGTTGGTTAGAGCGTCGGATTGTGGTTCCGAAGGTCGTGGGTTCGACCCCCATTTACCTCCCTTCTTATCGAAGTTTCAAAATAAACAGGCCACTATTCGGTCTGTTTATTTTTTTTTACAGTACAGGTATTATATAAAAAGACAAGGAATTAATAAGATTTTAGACGGACTTTGCTGTAAATGCCCATGCTAAATTCCCGTAATTTTATTACCTTTCTGATTTTCTATAAACTAATTTTGCAGTCCTTAATTCTATACATTAAATTGATTTAAAAATGAGCTTTGAAGTAACCGGTAAGTTGATTGTCAAGGGTGAAACGCAACAAGTAAACGATCGTTTCAAGAAGCGGGAATTTGTGATGGAGCTGATCGATGAAGTTAACGGCAATGAATATGTCAATTATGCCAAAATGCAATTAGTGCAAAATAAATGTGACATACTCGACAGGTTTAACGAAAACGACCAAATCAAAGTAAGCTTCAATATAAAGGGCAATCGCTGGGAGAAAGATGGTCGGGTCAACTATATCACCAATTTAGATGCTTGGCGCATCGAAAGCGCATCTGCTGGTTCAGGTCCCGCACCAAGTCAAACAAACAGTCAGCCATCCAATCAATCGCATACCCCTAATCAGCCTTCTGAGTCTGATTTCGGTGGCGGCCCTGATACTGATGACCTGCCATTCTAAACTGCCGCATTAGAGGCGGATATCTTATACCTTATATGCTAAACAGGTTTCCCACAGTTTTAGTTTTTATAGGTTTGCTTATGATCGGGAGTGCCTGTAACAGGACTCCCGATCATGCTCGTCATATTCCTTCAGACGCCTTATGTGTAATCGGTGTCAATTCGCTTGAAATCAACAAAGAAATTGCCTGGAGTGCGCTCTCTGGGAGTGCGCTGATAAAGGAGTTGAGCGAGATGGAAGTCAAAACTCCACTCCAAACCGCACTCATTCAGCTCGAACACGCCGGAATTCGTTTTTCCAGCACCAGCTATATGTATCTGAAAAGCGACCCGAGATATGGCGACAATATTCAGACTACCCTACTCGTGCCATTGAAAGATGCTGCTCAATGGGAAAACTACCTGACCGTCGTCTTCCCAAATGCATCTATCATTGATCGACAGTCGTATAAAGAGGTACTGATCGAAGGTGAGGCTATCGCAGGCTGGAACGAAAAGCTATTGGTAGTGAGAAATGTCATCTATCACCAAACCCCACGCAAAGTCGGTACGGTCGATACTGCAAAAACCAGCGCCGGATTGGCAGATGCATTTCTCATCGAACGAAAAAAGGGTATTACTGCCGACAACCGCTTTCGCAACCTGGAAAGCAAGCACCATCATATCACTGTTTGGCTCAATTATGATGCCGCTATGGCACATTCTTTCGGCACAGACTTAGGAAAACTCACCGCCATGAAAATCGGAGGAGCTCTTTGGCGAGGTGCTGTACTTACCACCGGAGCCAAGTTCAAAGCAGGAAAGGTCGAAACGGAATTCAATTACTATGCTCCAACTGAATTGCAGGATATCTACCGAAATATGGCCAACGCCAAAATTGACCCTGCAACCCTCCGCCTGCTACCAACGCATGATGCGGATTTTGTAGTTGGAACCGTCCTTCCTATGGCTCAGATAAAAAATCTATTGGCACAAACCGGACTGGATAATATTGCTGCTATTTTCCTAATTGGTACAGGTCTGACCACAGATCAAATATTAGACGCTTTCACAGGAGAATTCCTACTGACCAGCACCGGTAGTAGCGATTCGAATCAGGCGTCAATCGATTCAATACCCGAACACAACTATCATTTGGCGGCTAAAATAGCCAGAAAAGATGCGTTCAAAAGAATTTTAGATTATACGGTAGGAAACAAAATGATATTGCCACTAAACGAACATCCAAACAGCTATTACATTAATACCCCCGGCCTACTCCATAATATTCTCAAAGTACATGACGATTATCTGGTGATTACCAACAGTACCGAAGAGCTCGAACAATTGACCGTAACAGCAGGAAATAGCTCCGAGGAAATAAAAAAGTTAATGGCCGGACGGGCTTTCGGAATGTATTTAAATCTCGAAAAATTGGGGAATCACCCCGACAAAAAAATACCGGTTCGATATATTACCGCCCAAAGCAATGGTTTTAAAGACGGAGCTTATCGTGCTACAATGGATATGATATTTACCGATGACAAGGAGAATAGCTTCCTGCAAATCCTCGAGGTAATAGTGCAAAAAAATTAATTTCGGTTGCCGCCGGCAATTAAAAACGTCCAATAAAATGGCGGTTAATAAAAATCAGACCATTTAATAATTGCGTATTCCTGATTATTTTTGTAAAATTGACAAAATTATATGCATGAAAAAGCTGCACATTCTATGTGGTTTGAGTTGTATTCTACTTTTCACCGCCGGCCTCACCGGTTGTCGCAAGGAAAATGGAATAGATAATAACACTGTTGTAAAACGCCCTTATAGCCTGTATTTTTCTGATACTCAGGGTTCTCTCTATAATACCAGCGCAGGTGAAAATGAAAGCTTCAATTTGATTTTCCCCCCGGATGGTTATAATCCCCGTTCTCTCCTGATTACCGGTCCGAATATCCTATGGGCTAAACATAATTTGCACCTAAGCGAAAACGAAGGTGCGCATTTCAATCCGGTTGACAGTACATTAAATCCCGGTGCACAATGGCAATCCATAATGGTCAGAGTACCTGACCACGGTCGTACCTATCTTTGCTCAGGTCCGTACTTCGGGGTTAAATTCAGTGACGACCACGGTAAAACCTGGTGGGTGGATACCGCAATGGATATTTCAGCGGATCCGGCGCTGACTCGTCTAACCTCTCTGGCTGTGTTAGGAAATGGCAATTTGTTCGGATACGACCATGTCAGCAGAAAATTGTTCAGAAAGGACGGAAAAGATAATCAATGGAAAGATGTCTTTAGCGGGAATATTCCTTCAAACGGACTGTTCTACCTCTCTACATTCAATAATATCTTATTGCTCACAGACTATACCGGCGCTGAAGGCGTTTGGCATAGCGAAGATGAAGGCGTTAATTGGACAAAATACGACGGACTTCAGGCA
>CAZWPF010000048.1:6658-23349 GCA_964636205.1 uncultured Chitinophagaceae bacterium
CTGTTAGCTACTGCGGCTCCATTTAATAAGAAATTGTTTGTCGGCACTGACTCCATGGGGGTTTACCAACTTTCAGGAAATGTATTTAAACAAATGAACAGCGGTATGGAACCAAATCCATCCGTTAGAGGTATAGTTGCCAAAGAAAATATCTATAAGAACAATATTTCTCGGCAGTATATCTATATCTCTACCAACTATGGTATCTATAGAAGTGAAGATGGTGGCGAAACCTGGGCATTGGTTTTCCCTGGAAATTTCACCATCATCTATTGATCAGAGGTCATCATCACTACCTAAAAACTCATCTAGGTCGCGCCGTTGTTTCTTATTCGGGCGACCTGTTTTACTTAAGCGCTTTCCGGTGTAAAAACTACTGCCCATTTGCTTGTTGATTATCTTGTCTTCCTCCGAAGTCAAATCAACATAATGCTTCACTGCCTCCTCGTACCCAACCCTGTTTCCAACAATTCCGGTCACCTCAATCGTCCACTTCCTCGCCGGAGTACGTATATCGTACCGATCCCCCAGCGCCACCGTCCGCGATGCCTTCACCGATTGACCATTTAATTTTACTTTCCCGTCGTCACAAGCCGCAGTGGCCTGAGTACGGGTTTTGAATATCCTGATGGACCATAAATATTTATCGACTCTTATCTTATTTTCACTCACGGCAAATCCGATTAATCGTTCCGTAAATTTAATCAATTAAGGGGTTTCGGATTGAATGATCGAATAAAACAAACCAGGAATGTTTCATTACCTAATCATACAAGTTCCACATTTTGGGGAAGCAAATTCCAAATAAACAGCTGAGGAGCTATTCTGTGCAATTCTTAAATCCACCAGTTCAGGGTATCGACAGCTATCAACGGTATAAAAAAATAAAGGGTCACAGATTTATCCGCAACCCCAACTTCAGGTGATAGCTATCTATTATAACTTACACCGTCTTTACCTTCGCTTTCATTTTTGAAGCAGCATCTGCGCCGTCTTCAAGTGTATCTGCAATCTGACGACGAGCCTTATCTTCAAATTCCTTAGCTCTCTGACTAACATTTTCTCTCAATTCTGCCAGCTCATGCATAGCATCCTTTGAAGCACGGGCAATCTTATCCTTTACGTCCAAAGCCTTATCAGCAATAGTCCCACGAATCTGAGCACCTTTCTTAGTGCCAAACAACAAACCTACCGCTACACCAGCGGCTGCTAAAGCAACCATTGTTCCTGTTTTCATAATCTTAAGTTTTTTTGAGTGATCAATATCCATTTGACTAACATTTAGCAGAATCATGCCAACAAACTCCGCATACCATTCCTGACCCCCACAAATCAGTCAACGATAACAATATAAGATATACGAATCATATGAAACATCCGCATTATCTTTGAGCAAATGAGTGTATCTTGTTCAACCGCTAAGCCCTAACCAAGGTTTATCGGGTATGGTTTTTTAGGATTACATATTCAATGCGGAAAATATTTCGGATAGTCGGATGGATTTTGGGCATTATCCTAGTGATTGTCCTCTCTATTCTTATTGTTGCACATACCCCATTCGGCAAAAACTTGGTAAGAAAACAAGTACTTGCCTTTGTGCACAAAAACATAACCACGGAATTCGCTATCGGTGAAATCGACTACCTTCTTCCCTATAATCTTGAACTGAACAATGTTTGGATAAAAGATCAACAAGGAGACACGCTATTAGCTTTGGGAAAATTGGACGTACGCATTAACCCACTCACCTTGATCTATGGTAAAATTACCATTCCCTATGTAGGCATTGAAGGTTTGTATGCGGATGTGAACCGGCAAGCTCCGGATTCAGTGTTTAACTTCAACTTTATTCTTGAAAGTTTCGCAGGGGCGGATTCCTCCGAGACTATAGCCGCCGACACAAGTTCGTCGAATCTAAAAATCGCCCTCGGAAAAGTTGCGCTAAATAATATCCGACTGAAATTCGATGACTTTACGGGTGGGACACAACTTTCACTGGCATTGAAATCTTTACTGCTCACCATGGATCATATCGATATCAACCAAATGATCTTCGATATCAATTCATTGGATGTTCAAGGATTGCATACCAGCTTTTTTATCGATAGCTCGCTATTACCGCCAACTATAGACACTACGCCGGCAGGCAACTTCGCACTGTCTGCCAAGCAAATTAATCTACAAGAGATCAATTTCCTGTTCCATGACAAAGTAAGCGAAACCAAATTCCAGATTGATTTGGCTAAGCTCTTTATAAAACCAAGGAAGACTGATCTCACTAATCAAATCATCGATATTCGGGAGCTGATTCTGGATTCCAGCAATATTGTAATTGCGATGTCTTCAAATGACGACCCCTCCGACCAAACTACCGACACTGCAGTTATCGAAGAAACAAAGGGCTGGACGATTGTAGCGGATAAGTTGGCACTGAATGGCATCAACTTTAAAATGGATGATCACAATGCCCCTGCATTAGCAAACGGGATCGATTTCAGTCATTTGGCAATACAAAAGCTCAACTTTCGCGCTGCAGAAATTTTCTTTACAACCGACAGTATCTCAGGTAACCTGGAACACCTTTCTTTAAAAGAAAAAAGTGGATTGGACCTTCAAGAACTCCGGACAAAGTTTGCCTACCATAATCAAGGTGCTTCACTCGAAGACCTATACCTTAAAACCCGAGGTACTGTTCTTCAAAACCGACTTGATATAAAATACCCCTCACTCGAGGCCCTGCAACAAGATCCAGGTTCCATGTCGCTCGATGTTCAATTAACCAAAAGCGCAGTTTACCTGAACGATGTGATTCTGTTTGTTCCGGATTTGCTCGAACAGGAATTCTTTGCCACCAATAGAAATGAAGTCATTCAGTTGGAGGCACTACTAAAGGGTAATTTAAAACGCCTGGAAATAGAACAGTTTGGCCTCAACGGATTTGAAGAAACAGAGGTAAAATTAAAAGGTACTATACAAAATCTCACAGAGACGGAGCTGCTGGCTTACGAAATTGACATAGACCGTATCCGCTCATCTGAACGAGATCTCGAACTACTGCTCCCCGATAGCTTAAGACAACAATTCCGTTTGCCCGAGTCATTCGGTCTGACTGGAACTCTTGCCGGAAACTTGAAAGATATAAATACAGAATTGACCCTGATCACCACAGAAGGCAACATCTTTGTTGGGGGAATTATAAAAACCTCAGAAGGTGCCAATAATGAACTATATCGATTAAATCTTAAAACCGACCGGCTCAACCTCGGCTATCTGCTTCGTCAGGATACCGTACTCGGATTGCTTTCCACCGACCTGAGCGTGAGAGGTAAAAGCTTTGAGCCAAAAACAATGTTCGCTCAGGTAAATGGCAACATTCATCTGGCACAATTTAAAGGTTACGACTATCACGGAATAAGTCTGAAAGGAAGAAATAGAAAAGGGCAGGCCGAACTACATCTGGACTCCGAAGATCCTAATCTTCGTCTGGCTTTAGCAGCAGAAGCAGATCTCAGAGATTCAATTCCTGCTGTATTCGCTCAGCTCCGTGTTGATAGTATAGATTTATACGCCTTGAATCTTGCGGAAGGACCATTCAAAATCAGAACAGTTATTGATGCAGACATACCGAAGGCTGATTTTGATTATCCCGAGGGAGTAATTTCCATTCACAATACAGTTGTCCTGCTTAATGAAGTCAGACACCAACCCGACAGCATGTATATTGTTGCCCGCTCGCACCGCGATAGCGGACAAAACATCTTGATTTCGCTAGACATACTACATGCAACGGTAAAAGGCGACATTCCGCTTTCAGGAATAGGACCTGCCATTAACAGCCATATTAACCGGCATTTCCAAATGGATACCATTGCAGATCCTGCAAAAGAAAAATTAGCAGAACCATACAACTTGAATGTTTACGCACATATTGCCAATCGTGCTACCCTCAAAAACTTAGCTCCCGAACTTAAGCGATTAGATACGATAAGTCTTAGTTTTAAACTAGACGAACAAAAAATGAATTTACGGCTTAGAGCCCCTCAAATTACTTATGGCACCACAGAAATAGACAGCGTTCTTGTAGGCGTTGAAGAAAACGAAACTAATATCAAATTCAGAGCAGGAATTCGATCATTTACACAATCTGATTTCGAACTGCGGAACACCGGAATTGATGGTAAAATAGAGCAGCAAACCATTCATGCCGCCCTACATATTCGGGATTCGAATCGGGCGGATCAATTTTTGCTCGCTACCCAAATTCGGCAGGTCGACAGTAATACTGTAATCGCTATAGAACCGAATTTGATTATTAATTACAATCCCTGGAAAGTAGCCACACCCAATGAAATTGTTTTAGGTAGCCCGGGATTCTATATCAATAATCTGGACCTCCGCTATGGAGAAAAACGCATTCATGCCCATAGTGAGCAGCCTGCATTTCAATCACCCTTAGTAGCCGAAATCAATAACCTTTCTATAGGCGAAATAACTAGAATAGTCAGCAAAACAGACTCATTTATTGCCGATGGCACGATCAATGCGCGCGTTCAACTAAAGCAAATGGAGCCGGCCTTGCTCTTCGATGCCAATGCCTCTATCTCCGAACTCAGTTTTATGAATACTCGCTTGGGCGATATTAAGCTCAATGCAGCTGCAGATGATGAAAATACGATACAAGCCAATATTTCGGTATCGGGAGAGGGCAACGATATTCGACTATCGGGCAATTATCATAATGTCCCGGTCGCTGGCGATAATCTCGACTTTCGATTAGTTTTAAATGCAGTCAGTCTGAAAAGCTTGCAAGGACTCACTAAGGACTTTACACGAAACAACGATGGGTTTATTAGGGGCGAGTTGGTCATCAAAGGCACAACTGATCAGCCATTGATTAACGGCACAATCATCACCGACCAATTGGCGACAACAATCACTCAATTGGGAATGTGGTATCGGATGCCCTATGAAAAAATCAGCATCAACAATAACGTAATCAACTTTGACAAATTCGCTATTCTGGACAGCACCCGCAATGAGATCAAAATAGAGGGAAAGATAGACGCAAAGGATTTCGCTCAACCCAAACTAGCATTACAAATTAGGGCTAAAGATTTCAAAGCCTTGAGTTCTACTGCACGTGATAATAAAATGTTTTACGGCAGTGTTGTAATCAACACAAATTTAAGTGTGAAGGGAATAGCATCAGCGCCTGACATAGGAGGAAGCATAGGTATCAATCGTGGCACCAACTTTACGGTTGTATTACCTGAATCAGAGGTAAAAATCAATGAGACAGACGGGATCGTAGAATTCTTTGATAGCAGAGACTCCTCAGCCAACAATCTTTTACGTCCTGCTGATACCCTGAGCACGAAAATCGCCTTTCAACCCGGAGGAGACATCAATGTAAATATTTCGATCGATTCTGCGGCGGAGTTTAAACTTATAGTAGATCCCGGCACGGGTGACAATTTGCGGGTACGAGGGTCGGCCGCTTTAAACGCAGCAATCACCCCGGGTGGAGATCTAACGCTTACAGGAAGCTACGAATTAAGGGGCGGTGCCTACCAACTCAACTATAATTTCATTAGGCGCCGATTCGACATTGTTGCCGGCAGTTCCATTCTTTTTGCCGGTGATCCGCTTGATGCCCATATGAACATTACCGCGGCATATGAAGCGAATGTCGCGCCATATGATTTAGTAGAAAAGCAAGTGCCGGATCCCTCTCAACTAAATTTTTACAAGCAGCGATTACCTTTCCAGGTTTACCTGAAAATGCAGGGCAAGCTGATGCAACCATTCATCAGTTTTGATATTGATTTGCCGGAGGGAGGAAATTACAGAATGGCTACAGAGGGAGTTGATCTGGTGCAAGCGAGATTAACCCAGCTCCGCACCGATACATCCGAACTGAATAAACAAGTATTTGCTGTGTTGATCCTAAATCGATTTGTGGGAGAGGATCCTTTTGCGTCAGAAGGGACGGGAGTTTCGACAATGGCCAGGCAAAGTGCAAGTAGATTTATCTCAGAACAATTGAACAGATATGCATCCGGATTGGTAAGCGGTGTGGACTTAAATTTTGATTTAGTATCCTCCGAAGATTATACCACCGGAGAGCGTCGCGAACGCACCGATCTGAGCATTGCTGCTAGTAAATCTATGTTTGACGATCGCCTTACAGTCACGGTCGGTAATGATTTTGCCTTAGAAAATTCGCAATCCGGCGGTCAGCAAAATACAAGTTTGATACCGGGTAATCTTGCAGCAGATTACCGACTCACCGGGGATGGACGGTATCTTCTCCGGGCATATCGCCGTGATCGGACTGAAGGTATTATGCAGGGAACGATTACTGAAACGGGATTAACCTTTATCACCACTCATGAATTCAATCGGTTTAAGAATTTGATTAACCGCAAACGTCGACATAGAGAATGGATGCAGAGAATTAATCAAAACCAACAAAAAGATCAATAACAGCATCTCAATGTGCCGTCAACCTATGATTAAATTATTTCAATATTCAATACTGTTAATTGTCGCCCTGACAATCGCATCCTGCAGCAATACTAAAAGGCTCGCCGAAGGAGAATCTTTGTTTTTGGGTAGCAATGTAACAATTGAAGATAAGGAGACCACTGCAAAGGTTCGGGATATACTCGAGGAGGATTTAGAAGGGGCGGTCAGGCCCAAACCAAACAGAACCGTTTTAGGTGTGCGATTCAGATTATCGATGTATCATTTAGCGGGTCCTGTAGAGAAAGAGAAAGGCATTCGCAACTGGCTGCGAAACAAAGTGGGCGAGCCCCCGGTACTGACCAGTAGTTTTGACCCTGATTACAACGAAAAATTGATTGCCAATATACTTAACAACAAAGGCTTTTTCTATCCTGAAGTAACGACAGAACTGATCACAAAAAATAAAAAGACCAAAGCTCTATTTCATGTAAACACCGGACATCAATATAAAATCCGGAAAACTTATTTTGAAGAAGATACCACTCGGATTTCTAAAGATATTGCAGCGACGAAGGGAGGCACCTTCCTTTTGGAAGATATGCCTTATAGTTTAGACCTGGTCAAAGGCGAGCGAGACAGGATTGATAAAATCCTCAAGGAGAGAGGCTATTATTATTTCAAACCTGACTATATTCTCGTCAGAGTGGACAGCAATGTGGGGACTCATCAAATGGATATGTATGTTACCCTCAAGCACAATGAAATGCCTTCGGAAGCAAAGAAGATCTACCGCATCCGCGACGTGTTTGTTTTCCCTAACTACAGAATTACCAGCAATCGCAACGATACCAGCAAGTCAGCAGCAGTTGTTTCGGATGGTTATAAAGTAATCGACCGTAGAAATACATTTCGACCAATTGTGTTCAGACAAGCCATGCAATTTGGCCCCGGCGATGTGTACAATCGCACCGACCACAATATATCATTGAACCGATTACTCAATCTAGGCACATTCAAATTCGTAAAGAATAGGTTCGAAACTTTCGATGATCCGGATCCGATAATGGATGTCTACTATTATCTGACACCTCTCCCCAAAAGATCACTTCGTTTTGAAATTGGAGCATTAACCAAGTCGGACAGTCGGGCCGGCTCTCGTGCAAGCATATCCTTAAGAAATAGAAATGCCTTTAGAGGAGCGGAATTGTTGCAATTAAAACTGAGCGGTGGATTTGAAGCGCAGTACGGCGGGCTGGTCCGCCAGCCCAATACCTACCATGCGGGTGCAGAAGCCAGCATAACCGTACCCAGGTTTGTGGTACCATTTGTTACCATTCCACCCTCGAGCATGTATATGCCGCAAACCTTTGTAAAGGCGGGATATATGCTGGAAACCAGAAATCGCCTTTTTCGGATTCACTCTTTTAAAACCTCTTATGGCTTTGCCTGGAAGGAAGATGCCCGAAAAGATCACCAGTTTTTTCCAATCAATATCACCAACGTCAGAACCGATACATTGGGCACCACCGAAAGTCAGAATCTGAACTATGGCAACCTGGTGTTTAATGGATTAATCTTTGGACCGACCTACCAGTTTACATACAATTCTCAGATCAGTGGTAAAAAGCGAAGGGCATTTTATTTCGACGGACAAGTTGACTTATCGGGTACTTATTCCGGTATCGGACATCGTGCTAATTACGGAGATCGACCCGATCAAATTTTCGGGATGGACATGGCAAAATATCTGAAGTTCCAGACAGATTTCCGTTATTATAGCAACATTAACAGCAAGACATCATGGGCGAATCGACTGCTGATTGGGGCTGGAATTCCCTATGGCAACTCCGTGCAGCTTCCCAATGTGAAACAATTTTTTAGTGGCGGTAACAGCAGTCTCCGTGGCTTCCGTTCGAGAATGATGGGGCCCGGTACCTTTAATGAATTTTATCTCACGGGCAATCGCAGTTATATCGAACTGCTAGGCGATCTGAAGTTAGAGTTGAATTCGGAACTAAGATTCGAAATTTACAACTTCTTGAAAGGAGCAGTGTTTGCCGATGCCGGAAATATCTGGTTGTATAATGACCATCCTGACTTCCCGGGAGGTAAATTCAATTCAGAATTCTACAAAGAGTGGGCAGCGAGTATGGGAGTCGGACTTCGTTTTGATTTTAGCATACTTATGCTTCGACTTGATTTGGGCACACCCGTAAGGAAGCCCTGGCTGCCCGAGGGGTCGAGATGGGTATTCAACCAAATGGAACCAGGCGATCCCAACTGGAGAAAAGAAAATCTCATTCTGAATATAGCAATTGGATATCCGTTCTAAAACAAGGCTTAGTAACGGCATCTAATTGAACAAAAAATGTTAGGCCGGCAATAGGATTTCGAAGACCGTACCTGATGGTTTGTTATCATAAACACGAATCTGTCCTTTGTGCTGTCGCACAATAATCCGCGTAAGATATAGACCAAGTCCCGTACCTTTAGTGGCGCGGGTTTCTTCATTTCCGATCCTATAAAACTTGCCAAAAATCCGCTTCTTTTCTTCATCAGGAATACCGGCACCTCTATCGGCGACTTTCAAAACAATATTATTCGCCTCCTTCTGGAGCGATACGACTGCAACTGTATCTTTGGGTGAATATTTGATCGTGTTCTCCAGCAGATTATTAATCGCCATTCTGAATAAAAGTTGATCACCGACAAAAAAGATATCGGGGATAATATCCATTTGGAAACGGTTGGGAAAACGCTGGCTGTATGCGTCCACTGCTTCTTCGGTGAGAATGGAGAGATTCAGTTGCTCATTGGCCGTTATGTATTGTCGCCCTTCCATTTGCGAAGCTACCAGCATATTATTGCAGAGTTCGTTCAATCTGTTAAGTTCTGCAATACTTCTTTCTAAAAGCTGGTGTCGATTATGCTCGTCGAGATCATACTTTTCAAGGGTTTGTAAATTCAGCTTCATGGCCGCGATGGGCGACTTGAGCTCATGTGTAACGCTGAGCATGAAATTGTGTTGCTGTCTTGAGAGCAACATACTCCTTCGAAAGGAAGTATAAACTACGGCTGCACCCGTGAGAATAACAAGGATTGAGGTAATCCCTTCATAAAGATATTGCTTGGACCGAGCGTTCTTTCTCTCTTCAAGATATCGGAATGCATGCTTATATGCCTCTGGCGAACTTATCGAATCAAGATGTTCGATAAGCGCTTCCCTTTGCTGCTCGTAAATGATCACGCTTTGCTTCTCGAGACTGAAACCCCAGAAGGTCATGGCCGCGATGATATAGGCCAGCAGCAACAAATAAAGCAATGTGAACAGTCTCATAAGCGATCCGTTACTCTGCCTCGCCGGCGGCTTCTATCGCTTCCTTCCGATCACCTTTTTCGATTCTCAAGCCAACATGTAATACCTCCGGCAAAGGATTTACCCTCATGTCTTGTTCTAATTCAAACTCGTAAGTACCTGGTTTGTTCAGGAAGCCGGGATCTCTGACATCAGTGATAGGCATTCGATGTTCCCAGATACTGCCCATTCCTCTCCCCAGCCATTGACCTGCAGGAGTGGCCAGCGGCACTTCGATTCGGGTAATGGTACCGACCGTATCACCCGGTTGCTTTGCCTTTATCCTTAACCATAGATTAGAAAACTGGTAGGCATCGGTATGTCGGATGATAAAATACATGGAGTAATACACTGTAGTATCAGTGACTTCGAATCGAAATTCCGGTTTGTATTCGTAGTCCCACTTATTATTCGGGATACTATAGTGCTTCTGATAGTAGGGTGATGACATACAAGCCCCCAGCAGCACACAGCAACTGAACATCAAAAAATAGCGCACCCACATCTGGTATTTCAAGTTGAATATTATTTAAATCATGTGCTCACTAAAGCACGTTCAAAACCTGTTCTTTAGATTTTTCCAGTTCATCTTTCATTTGAATGACGAATTGTTGGATGGCCGCATCGTTTGCTTTCGCACCCAGAGTGTTGATCTCGCGACCTATTTCCTGGAGGGTAAATCCGAGCATTTTCCCCTTAGCGACCTCATCGCGATTCATGATCTCTTTAAAATAGACGCAATGCTGCGTTAATCTTGTCTTCTCTTCTGAAAAATCCATCCGCTCGATATAAAAAATCATCTCCTGTTCTAGACGATTGGCATCGACCTTTCCGGAGCCCACCATTTCTTCCAACGCCTGTTGCATCCGATTGCGAACCCGCTCAATTCGCTGTACTTCCAGAGGCTGAATTTTGATCAATAATTCCTCGATATTCGCAATTCGTGTTAATAAATCTCTTTCGATTGCAGCTCCTTCCGTTCGGCGATGTTGGCTCAACTGGGAAGCTGCCGCTTCGACTACCTCTTTGATCTGTTGCCATTCCTCCTTCGAAATCATGTCCTGATCGGCCACCACTACTTCCGGCATTCTCATCAGTGTTGCCAGCACCTGCTCCTCGGGAATCGCCAATTCTTCTACAATCTGGCGCATACTTTGGTAATAGTGCTTTGCAAGGGATGTGTTGACAACCATCGGGCGACTAGCACCATCCTGCTTCACAGAAATAGTAATATCCATGGTACCCCTTACCAGAAGACTGCTCAATAAAGCTCTGATATCCAGCTCATATGCTTTTAAAACCGGCGGGAGCTTGGTAGTAACATCAAACGATTTTCCATTCAGAGATTTAATCTCTACTACTACCTGCCGATCACTTACGACGCTTTCGGCCCGGCCAAACCCGGTCATTGAATATAGCATAATGTATTGGTTGTGACAGACAAAGTTACCAGTTACTATCTTTTATATAGATTTTCAGAGGCTCAAGTTAAGGCATATTTTTTTTGCAGCTGTATAATTAAGCTGTTTCCGACCAACTTTAGCCCCGTGTTTCAGTATGATTGTTGACCCTAAAATAACCAACAAATCTCTTACAAGACATAGATCCGGAATATCTCCCTAGATGGTTGTGCGTTTCAATATAATATAAAGCTTATTAATACCGTTTTGTTGCTAAATAGTATTTTTACATTAACCTTGGCACTAAAGCCGTTTTCGTGTAAGTTTGGTTATCCCGATCCTTGCGAGAGGAAAAATATAAAACAATGACAAAATCTTTCCGGTACCTGAGAGGGCTCAACAGCATACAAAAGCAATCATTCATTTTTTCAGTATTTGGTATTCTGCTTACACTTCTGGTGGGGATACCTACTGCCAATATTTTTGCTCAAGGGCGCCCCATCGGGTTCTGGCGTTCTCATCTGCCTTACAATAATGTGCGCAGCATGGCTACAGATGGCCGTACCATCTTTGCTGCTACACAACTCAGCATGTTTACTAAAGATATTATAACCGACGAATGGAGTCAGTATTCCAAAACCGAGGGCATGTCTGATATTCAAATGTCCTGTATCGGTTACGATCCTTATACGGAGATGGTCATTCTCGCGTATCAAAACGGCAATATCGATCTATTCAGAAACAATTCGTTCTATAATATTCCCGATTTAAAACTAAAATCGGTTTCAGGATCCAAAACTATTCATGATATCTATACAGAGAACGGCTATGCCTATTTAAGTACAGGTATTGGCGTGATTGTAATCGATCTGGAAGAGAGAGAAATAAGGGAAACCTATACCTTCTATCAGGAATCGCAGGAAGTGGCAACTACCGGCTTTATTGCTGTTGGCGATTACTACTACATTTCTACGGCCAGTGGACTATATCGGACACCCAAGAGCAATATGAATCCACAGATTCCGTCTTCCTGGAATTTAATTGGTGAAGGGAAGAGACTGGATCACATTGCCGCGGTTGAAAATCGTGTTTTCGTCGCGGGGATAGACAGTGTGTATGTTCTGGAAAGTGATTCGCTCCGTTTCATTTATCAGACCGATAGCACAACCGTCAATATAGACGGAGGCAATAATTCTTTATGGATTCACACTTTTCACGAAGAAAAAGGGGGGATCGTTTATAAAATGAACCTTAACTACGATATTATCGGTTCGATATGGGGAGGCAAGCCGGTCGCTCTGTTAGAGATGGCGGATAACTCAATTTGGGTGGCAGATGAATATCTGGGCTTGATGCTTTACAATCGGGAAAAAGATATTCTCGAACCACACAACTCGCCCGGTCCCAATTGGCATGGAGCGTATGATATATATGCTGAAAACGAAACTATTTGGATTGCACATGGAGCGTTCAACGAACTTTATCAGCCACAAGGAAATCGTTCCGGCATTTCCCGTTTATTACCCCATGGTTGGCACAGCCATAACTACAACACCTTTGAGGTGTTTAAAGTCAATGGTATGACTGATTTTGTTGCGATCACTAAAAATCCGGTTGATAATTCTCTATGGGCGGGATCTTTGGCAACCGGATTATTCATCTTCCATCCCGATGATACCTATGAAATCCTCTACCAAGGTTCTGCGCTGGAAACACAGGCTTTGGACAAAAATATGGTATCGGCCAACAGTATTGTAGCGGATGACAAAGGGAACATGTGGATCACACAACATATGTCGCAACGAGAATTGGCGGTTCGTACTAAAGATGGCAACTGGTACCATTTCGGCACCCCCTATTCCAGAACCCTGCCCCACTCGGCGGCTGGTTTGCTGATCGATGGAGCGGGGCAAAAATGGTTTCATGCGGCGCACGGACCGGCAATGGTGATTGTTTATGATGACAATAATACCATTGAGAACTCCGCAGATGATCGGCATAGAGCATTCGGATCTAATGAAAATATACCGGGGACCAGGGTACATTCCATGGCATTAGATAAAACTGGTACTATCTGGATAGGAACAGATGATGGGATTGCATGGATCAGTTGCCCCGAACAAGCGTTCCAAAACAACTGCCTTCCTGAACTTCCCAAAGTGCAATACGATCAGTTTGTAGGTCACTTGTTCATGGAAGAGCAGGTGCGGACTATTGCGGTAGATGGAGCCAATAGAAAATGGATCGGTACCAATAACGGAGCCTGGTTGGTATCCCCGGATGGTACGGAAATTATCTATCGCTTTACCGAGGAAAACAGTCCTCTCCCCTCCAATATAGTCCACAAAATTGCCATCGATGGCAAAACCGGAGACGTGTATTTTGGCACGGACAATGGGTTGGTGAGCTTTAGAAGTACAGCTACTGAAGGATTTACAGAAGACTCCAAAATCGTTGCCTATCCCAATCCGGTACCTTCGGGTTGGAAAGGCACCATTGGTATGCGTGGTTTTACCGAAAATGCAGATGTCCGAATAACCGACATTTCCGGTCAACTGGTTTATCGCACCACCGCCCTTGGCGGTCAAGCAGTTTGGGACGGGAAAGACTATACAGGCAAAAGGGCACAGTCGGGCGTTTATTTAATTTTCGCAACTAATAAAGACGGATCGCAAACGAATACCGGAAAAATTGTCTTTCTGGAGTAGTTACCAAGACGGTTACACGTCTGATTTTAAAAGCATGGGGTTAAAGTAATCATCCGGTTGGGTAATTAATAACTAACTTTGCGTCGCACAAATTACGACTTATGAAATTTAAGATCGTCAGTAATACTGAAGACCAACACCAATTACACATCATAGATGAAGCCGGGAAATTATCTGCACTTACATCCCTAACTGATGAACAAAGAAAATTCGCAACGGCAACCTTCAAGAGAGATCAACCCTTAGCGGTCATCAATCAGTATAACAGAATCCTGTTTATCTACCTTCTGAAACCCAAGGCAAACCAATGGCAAACTAACGAGCAATATAGAAAAGCCGGTGCCGGAATGCTTCAACAGATCAATGCTCAAGGCATCGAAAGCCTGCTGATCACGGCTGATACGGATCATTCGAATGCGCTTCTGTTAGCAGCTGAGGGGATGGCACTCGCGTCCTATCAGTTTCTAAAATACCATAGTGATGCAAAGAAAAAAGCTTACACTTTAAAGACTATTTGCTTTGTCCGTAAAACAATCAATAACAAAGAGCTAAAGCAATTGGAGATTGTCACAGATGCTGTGTATCAAGCTCGCGATCTGGTAAATGAGCCCCTAAATTTTTTAACTGCGGAGCAACTCTCGAAAGAATTTTCGCGAATGGGCAAAGAAGCGGGATTCAAGGTAACTGTATTGAACAAATCTCGGATTGAAAAGGAAAAGATGGGCGGCATTTTAGCCGTTAATAAAGGCAGTATACAACCTCCGACCTTTTCTATCATGGAATACAAGCCTGCCAAGCCAATCAACAAACGTCCGTTAGTTTTGGTAGGAAAGGGAATCGTGTATGACACAGGCGGATTATCCCTGAAACCAACTCCGGAGTCGATGGATCGAATGAAGAGCGACATGAGCGGAGCAGCCTTGGTAAGTAGCGCCATGTATGCGATTGCCCGTATGGAATTACCGGTGCATATCATCGCGTTGGTACCTGCGACAGAAAACCGTCCAGGATTGGATGCCTATGTACCGGGTGATGTGATCACAATGTATAGCGGTACCACAGTAGAAGTATTGAATACCGATGCAGAAGGCCGATTAGTGCTCGCGGATGCATTGCATTGGGCAAAGAGATATCAACCTGAATTGGTATTGGATTTTGCGACGCTCACGGGTGCTGCGGCTGTGGCTATTGGGGAGCACGCGATCGTTTGTATGGGAACGGCTGAGGAAAATGTAAAAAGTAAACTCCGCGATAGTGGTTTCAGTCAGTACGAAAGATTAGTAGAATATCCGCTCTGGGAGGAGTATGGCGATATGATCAAATCCGATATTGCTGATCTAAAAAACATCGGGGGACGCTCTGCCGGAGCTATCACAGCCGGTAAGTTCCTGGAACACTTCACCGATTATCCTTGGATGCATTTTGATATTGCAGGGGTCTCTTTTGCGCAATCGAAGAAATATTATACTCCGGCAGGAGGTACAGGATACGGACTACGTATGCTGCTCGATTTTGTACAACAATATGCGACCAAATAAATTCATGCTTATTTAATAGGGAGAATGAGCGAGTACTGCCCACTCCCTTTTAAAATCTATCTAAACAATTTTATAGCCATGGGAAAACCAATCATTGGTATTACAACAGGCGATTTGAACGGAATCGGAATTGAGTTAATCATCAAAACCCTTTCCGATACGCGTATAATGGACTTTTGCACTCCGGTCGTATTTGCATCTAATAAGGTGATCAATTACTACAGAAGAATAGTCACCGAACACAATTTTAGCTTCACCAGTACTAAGGACATGGAAAAGCTAAATCCAAAGACGGTCAATATATTCAACTGTTGGGACGAAGAAGTTCCCATGCAGCCTGGTGCACTCACGGAAACCGGTGGTAAATATGCCGTTCGCTCCCTCATGGTGGCGACGCAGTGCTTGAAAGACGGACAATTGGATGCAATGGTAACAGCACCTATAAATAAAGCCAATACTCAATTACCCGATTTCCCTTACACCGGTCATACCCCGTTTTTGAAAGACAAGTTCGAAGCAAAGGATGTCTTGATGCTGCTGTATAACGACCAGTTAAGAGTGGCACTTGTAACTGAGCACGTGCCCATTGGTAAGGTAGCGGGATTGATCACCAAAGAGATGTTGCAATCTAAACTTCAGTTACTACGCGAAACAATGACGCGTGATTTCGGTATTGATAAGCCCCGAATTGCTGTGCTCGGACTGAATCCACATGCCGGAGATGAGGGAAATATTGGTATAGAAGAACAACAATTAATACAACCGGTAATCGAACAGCAGCAGCAACAAGGGAATTTAGTGTTCGGACCGTACAGCGCTGATGCATTTTTCGCCAGACACCACTACCAATCTTTTGATGCGGTATTAGCAATGTATCACGATCAGGGATTAGTACCGTTTAAAACCATTGCCGGCGACAGCGGAATCAATTATACGGCGGGGTTGCCGGTGATCAGAACTTCTCCTGATCATGGTACTGCATTTGACATAGCCGGGAAAAATATTGCTGAACCTACCTCGTTCAGAGAAGCAATTTTCCAGGCAATCGCCTTACTCAAGCAAAGAGAAGAATATGCGACTAACACCGCGAACCCACTGAGAAGAGGAAGGATTGAGAAAGAATAGAAGCTGGGCGGGAAAGAGAAAGAGAAAGAGAAAGAGAGAGTGGGTGTGGGTGTGTGAAGCACTGGATAAACTAGTTGGTTAGATAAATTACGGACTA
>CAZWPF010000049.1:0-23316 GCA_964636205.1 uncultured Chitinophagaceae bacterium
GGCATAACCATCAGATTGCAGATACCCCTGGAACCCCTCCATTACCTTTAAATCCAGGAACACATTTATTCAAAACGGATATTCCGAATTAATATTGCACCATGCGATGCAGGATAATTTTTTAGGAAGTGAAAGTGAAAGTCAAAATTTATCTTTGCAATCTAAGGTGTGGTGCTCCACCTATACAAACCGCTTTTAATAAGCTGATGACGCCTGCTAATTCAAAACTTCCATCATAATGGCAGGGACAATATTTGCTCATTCGAAATTGTTAATGCTTGTTTTTATAGGCGGCGGAATGGGATCCGTGTCCAGATACATTTTAGGAAAATGGCTCAACCCTTTGCTGAGCAATTTTCCAATTGGCACACTAGTCATTAACACCTTAGCCTGCTTTATTTTAGGTTCTGTTTGGGCATATGCTGATCAACGACCTAATCAAGATCAGCTGTGGGCCTTCCTGATTATTGGATTTTGCGGCGGTTTCAGTACCTTCTCGACCTTCAGTTTTGAAATAATCCAATTAATAAAAAGCGGCGCCGGGATTGTAGGGCTTGCTTACCTTTTGCTTTCAGTAATACTGGGAATATGTTTCACTGTCCTCGGTTATACCCTATTCAAATGAGCTTGAATAGCAACTAAATTAGCGCTCCCTCAGGATTTTCTCCATTTTTCTTCCCTTGGCCAATTCATCTACCAGCTTATCCAGATATCTGGCTTTCTGAGTTAGTGGATTTTCAATTTCCTCTACCCTATAACCGCAAATCATTCCGGTAATCAGTTCGGCATTTGGATGTAACTGCGCTCGTTCAAAAAATGTTTTGAAATCTACTTTCTCTTCGATCAATTGCTGCAAAGCTTGTTCGTCGAAACCGGTAAGCCACTCGATCACCTGATTCAGTTCTGCCTTTGTACGGCCCTTTTTTTCGACTTTCTCCACATACAAAGGATATACGGAGGCGAAAATCATTTTTGCAATCCGCTCGTTATGTGCATCAGTAAGTTTCATTGTAATAGAAGCTGTTTATTCAAATTTACAACTATCCGAATAAACGATCCTTCCCTTTAATATTCTTGCCGGTGAAGTGTAAGTGTGCTCTTCAGATTTGCCAATCGACATGATATGAACAACTGTCCATCCTCTGGCTTTTAAATAATCGGAAATCAGCGAGCGATGACATCGCCACCACACTGCCTCAGCACACATAAATGCAGTCTCTTGTCGATTCGCCATTTGTTCTAAAACCTGCATTGAAGATTTAAACTCGGGCGTAACCATGTGGTCCGCGTATCCTCTCATTGAAGTACTTCTCAGACGATTATTGGGAGAGTTTTCCTGGGGCACCCTTCGACCTCCCAATGATTCCAGATGAATATAATCGATACCTGCTTTTTCTAGATCCTTAACCAACAACTCTTTGTTGAACCAAGGGTATTGTGAATAACCGGGATTCCGGCGAATGTCTGCTACAGATTCAATACTAAACGACTGTAGAAGACTGATAAACGCACCGGATGTGTAAGCGGAATGGCCGACACTGTAAATAACCGGTTTGTTTGATTTTTTTAAACTCATATATAACTTTTAATGAAAAAACTTGGGGTCGGCGAAAGGGACGCACATAATAATCGATAAGCCGAAAAATAGGGGAGAAAACGCAGCCTCGCTGCGTATAACTACGATGGGGAAACTCTTAATATTTAAGTGAAGATAACATAAATTTTATTAATTATAAATAAATTTTAAATCAAATCGCTCACCACAGGGCAATTTTCTTTCGAAAACAACCTGATACGCTTGCCACCATTGATAAAATTGCATCTCAAAAAAATCTTCCTACTTCAAAAACGGTCAGCTTACGTAAGTGCACATTAATAAGGAATAAGCAACATCAAGTATTATTCTTATTGATCCAATGGAGTTATAACATAACAGCAAAGAATAATGAGTTATTCTAATATCCAAACAAATTTTGTACATTTCTGCCCTGAATTACATCTTTGCATCGGAATGAGTAAGAAGCCGTATATATCACCTTCATTTTCTTATGTGCCCTTAGAAGAGACGTTGGAAATTGTGCCCCGCAAGAAACAGCTCTTTATTGGCATCCCTAAAGAAACCTCATTCCAGGAAAATAGAGTGGCTTTAACTCCTGAGGCGGTATCGGTATTGGTCAATAACGGCCACGAAGTTACCGTGGAACATGGAGCCGGTGAGGGATCTTTCTATTTTGATAGTGACTATAGCGAGGCGGGTGCCCGTATAGTTTACGAAAAGCAAGAAGTATATAAAGCCACAATGATTATCAAATCTGCTCCGATTTCAGAGGAGGAGGTTTGTATGTTGCAGCCCAATCAAGTGGTAATTTCACCGATACATCTTCCTTTCCTGAAGACCGAGATGATGGAGCAATTGATGCAGAAAAAAATCATTGCCATCGCTTTCGAATCGATCAAGGATGATTCCGGCACCTATCCCATTGTTCGCTCCATGAGTGAAATTGCAGGTGCCAGCGCCATTCTTACAGCAGCGCAATATCTTAATAATGCGCATAGCGGGAAGGGCATTCTTCTGGGAGGAATATCAGGGGTACCACCTGCAAAAGTGCTCATCATCGGTTCTGGAATCGTTGGTGAATTCGCGGCTCGCGCAGCCCTTGGCCTAGGTGCATCTGTACAAGTTTTTGACAATTCGATCTATCGCCTGATGCGACTTCAAAATAATATCGGTCGCAGGGTATTCACTTCCGTTATCGACCCGGTTACCCTGGCAGAAGAGTTGTGCATGGCAGACGTTGCCGTTGGCGCGCTCAAACCGGTGCACGGTATTACCCCCATGGTAGTTACCGAAGAAATGGTGCAGCATATGAAAGCCGGTTCTGTTATCGTAGATGTTAGTATCGACCGGGGAGGATGTTTTGAAACTTCGAGAGTTACGTCTCACGAAAAGCCGGTTTATAAAAAATACGATGTCATTCACTATTGCGTTCCCAATATACCTTCCGGTGTGGCAAGGACGGCCTCAAGAGCTATCAGCAATGTACTCATGCCCATAGCGCTTGAATGCGGGGAGTTGGGTGGTGCCGAAGGACTAATTCTGGCAAAAAGCGGAATACGGAAAGGCGTCTACCTCTACAAAGGTTGTGTCACCAATTCTTCGCTCGCGCGTAGATTCTCCTTGAAATATACTGATCTGGATCTGTTACTTGCTTCCCCTAGTTAACCCTATAAACCTAACAGTGCTTTTTTATGCCCAATCATAGAATGAATAAAACCATGGCCGGCTATCATTTGCTTATGATACTGTCGGCAGTAGATTACCGTTTCAATCATTTGGAGGATAAAGTGATTCGGGAATACTTGGTTGAAGAATTTCCAATTCATGTAAATCTGGACCGCGAAATGGAAGTCATCAGCAACCTTCGTCCCGAAGAATGGGAAAGTCATTTCCTAAAGGCTATGGATGATTTCTATGATGATGCCACCGAAGCAGAACGCCGCAGTCTGCTCAATTTCGCTATACAGTTGACTAACGCGGATAAGATAATTACTAAAGAAGAGAATTATTATCTGAATCTTTTGTTTGAAGCCTGGGAACCGGTTTAAGGTATTAATATTTACCTAGTCATCCACTCCATTCTATTCACTGGTCTCGCCGGGTCTAAACACTAGTCCGGATATAGTCGGACTATATTAACTCAGGAACGAACCCCTATGCATTGGAATATGCCTAGGTTTGGCATATTCTACCCCCATCTTTGTCCCATTCAGAATTCGACAATATCGAAATTATTCATATTTTTACAATATCAATTTGAATAATAACTCTAAAATCCATGTTATGAGAATATTGAAACGAATCGTTTTGGTGCTTTTAATCCTTATTGCGTTACCGTTTATCATTGCAATATTTCTACCCCGTGAATCTAACGTGACTGTATCGGGGGTCATTAATCGTCCGTCCGGAGTCGTGTATGACTATATCAGGATTCTAGATAATCACAAACACTTTAGCGCATGGATATTACAGGATCCTAATTTGGTGCCGGAAGTTCGAGGTATAGATGGGACCGTCGGTGCTATCTTGAGTTGGAATAGCGAGAAAATGGGTAAAGGAGAGCAAGAAATAGTAGGTTTGTCACCTCAAAAATTGGAATTAGAACTCCGCTTTATTGAACCTATGTCAGGAAAAGCGGATGTCAGTTACGAATTCGAATCGATTGGTGAAAATCAGACTCAACTTGTGAGTAAGTTTCATAGTGTCACTAATTATCCATGGAATTTTATGAGCGTTTTCTTTGGCAATAGCATGGTTCGCAAGATGGAAACAGAGTCGATACAAAATCTAAAAACGATATTAGAATAGGTTGGTACCTTTGCAGGCATTACCAAACAACCTGTTATGATGGAATTAGAACGCCAACTTCGGGAAAGAAGTGGCAACAAATGTGAATTGTGCAGCATAGATCAGAACCTGCAAACCTATGATGTACCCCCGGTAGCTGATAATATTGCAGGAAATACTATACTCGTTTGTGGCAAATGTCTGGCTCAAATCGAAAAACAGGAAGAACTCGATAATAATCATTGGCAATGCCTCACAGAATCAATGTGGAGCGAAGTTCCTGCAGTTCAGGTCGTGGCTTGGCGTATGCTAAATCGACTGAAACAAGAAAGCTGGGCGGCAGAAAATCTGGATATGCTGTATCTGGATGACGAAATGCTGCAGTGGGCGAAGGCAACCGGGGATCATGAAAATGACGCTTCCGTGGACTTACATAAAGATAGTATGGGCAATCAGCTCAAAAACGGAGACACAGTGGTGCTCACTAAATCATTAGACGTTAAAGGATCTACCGTCAACGCAAGATTAGGTACCGTCGTGAAAAATATCCGCTTGGTTCCTGACAATACCGAACAAATAGAGGGGAAAATTGAAGGCCAGACCATCGTCATCCTTACAAAATATCTTAGAAAGCAGAATAATTAAGATCCGAAACAATCCAATTTCGGGTCTTAGTTAATGAATTTAACAAATTATCCTTTTTTCAGACGCTATATTTGCGCAATAATTAATACTTATGAAGTATTGCCTGGCAATCCTAGCCCTTTGTACCTTACCAACCTCTATTCTTGTAGCACAGGAAAAATCAGAAAAAGCGCAAGCCGAAATCCAAAAACCATCACGAGATTTCGTCATGTTGCAGTTTACCCACAATAGCTGGGAAAACAAACCGGATTCTGTTCAAATCAAAGGTATTGGTCGAGGCTTTTCGGGATACCTCAACTACGATTTCCCCATCAGTAAGTCGAACTTTAGCTTCGCTGCCGGGATAGGTATCAACGTTAGTAATATTTACTTTAAAGACCAGGAATTGGTGTTCACAGATACCGGTGTGGCCGGACAGCAAGTACGCTTTATTCCTGAATCAATCGATTATAAGCGGTACAAACTCACCACCACCTATCTCGAAGCTCCTTTTGAGCTGAGATATTTTGGCAATAAGGCCAATAGAAATCGCGGATTCAAAGCGGCTGTTGGATTGAAAGTGGGAACCATAGTAGGCGCCCATACAAAGGGTCGGTATACCGTAGAAGGGCAAAAAATGACCGAAAAGGTTAATACACGCAGATATTTTGAAACCTGGAACTTTGCCGGCACAGCACGCATCGGTTGGGGCAATATAAGCATAGTTGGTAATTATAATATCACCAATTTATTCAAAGAAAACGAAGGCCCGGCAGTGGTACCCTATTCTATAGGAATCTGTTTATCCGGTCTCTAATTTTCGAGGCTGTATGAACCAGTATATTTAACCGTTTACTACATAATTAATCTATCTCTTTTGTGATTTCACAATCAATAGCAAGACGATATAGATAGCGATCTGTAGCATTCAATTATATAATTAGAGAAAGCAGGATAGACTCGGTTTAAGCGAAATACACAATAAATGGTTACTAATGCTTATTTTCGCATGGTTTTCATCAGTGCGGACTGAGCCCTTGTATTGATCGAACAGGTGTTGCACCCGGTGCAAATTTGTTCCGGGCTTATTCTCAAATTCAGAATTCAAAACAAAGACGTTCTATGTTTAACTTAATACTTTTTGGCCCCCCGGGCAGTGGCAAGGGCACACAATCTGCTAATATTGTTTCTTCTTATAATCTACTCCATATTTCAACCGGAGATATTCTGCGGAATGAAGTTGCCAACCAAACTCCCCTGGGTATCGAAGCCAAAAAGTTTATGGATCAGGGCTTGCTAGTTCCAGATGAAGTAGTAATCGGAATGATCAGCTCTAAGATCGACGAAAATCCGGATGCGCGTGGATTCATTTTCGATGGCTTCCCGCGCACTAAAGCACAGGCAGAAGCACTGGATAAGTTGATGGAATTTAAGCACCTGCAAATCGATCTGGTTCTCTCTCTGGAGGTTCCTGAAGAAGAATTGATTCGCCGCCTCATTCATAGAGGTACTACATCAGGAAGAAGCGATGATACAGAAGAAGTTATCGTGGCCCGTATCAAAGAATATCACAATAAAACAGCTCCCGTAGCGAAACACTACGATGAGCAAGGTAAATTAGAACCAATTAAGGGCGACTATAATGTAGAACAAACTTTCAAATTGCTTGCAAAGCAAATTGAAAAGTTTGTGCAACCTGCATAATATAGATCGAGGAGAGCAATCATAGTGGAAAAAGGGAATTTTGTAGATTATATCCGTGTCTATACCCGCTCCGGAAAAGGAGGGGCAGGGAGCTTACATTTTGCACGTACCAAATTTAACCCCAAAGCAGGTCCGGACGGAGGTGATGGTGGCCGTGGAGGCCATATCATCCTGAAAGGTAATAGCCAGCTTTGGACCTTACTCCATCTCCGTTATCATAAAAATATCCTTGCCGAAAACGGACAAAACGGGGGTAAAAATAATATGACCGGAAGGGAAGGGAAGGATATTATCATCGAAGTGCCTCTCGGAACCGTCGCACGCGACGAAGAAACAGGGAAAATAGAAGCGGAAGTACTAGAAGACGGCCAGGAAGTAATCTGGGTACCGGGCGGTAGAGGTGGTCTCGGAAACAGTCATTTCGCAACCGCCACCAACCAGGCTCCCGAATATGCACAACCGGGAGAACCCGGACGAGAAGGCTGGAAATATCTGGAATTGAAAATTCTGGCCGACGTCGGACTAGTCGGATTCCCTAATGCCGGAAAATCAACCCTGCTTTCAGCTGTTAGCGCCGCAAAACCCAAAATTGCCGATTACGCATTCACCACACTGGTTCCACAACTGGGTATGGTTTCATGGAGAAACGATAAATCGTTTTGTATGGCCGACCTCCCCGGTATCATCGAGGGTGCAGCAGAAGGTAAAGGTTTAGGCCATCGTTTCTTAAGGCATATTGAAAGGAATCCCGTACTCCTGTTCGTCATTCCCGCAGATAGCAATAATCATGCGAACGAATTTGAGATTTTACTGTCTGAACTTGAACAATACAATCCGGAATTACTAGATAAAAAGATGCTGGTCGCGATCAGTAAGTCAGATATGCTGGACGAAGAACTGAAGACGGAAATCAGCAGTACACTGCCAAAAAATGTTCCTCATCTATTCATTTCCGCTGTAGCGCAAAGAGGTCTGCAAGAACTTAAAGACATGCTCTGGAATGCGCTGAATGAAGAATCAGACTGATGCAGCTCTTTAACTTAATCACATAATTAAGGTCGAAAGTTTCTAATAGGTTAATGCAAACTCCTTATCTGAAACTTTCGACCTTTAGATTGTCAATACGCAAAGTAGTTTCACTACCCGCATTCCAAAAACTAATCGATACCCGGTCAAATTCCACTTTGGGCAATCGTGCATCCAAATAAATTTCCTTTACCTCTCCGGGCGAAAGTATTCGATGTACCCTGATAAAATTGGTCTTAACAATATTATCACCATCAAAAAATTGGACGATGAACTGGGCCATCTTCCATACATTGTATTCCCGCGCATCCGAGCTAAATAAAGCAGTAGCACGAATCCATTCAGCCTGAGGATTGGCAATTTTAAAATTGTAAGGTTCAGTACGCTGGAAGTCTTTATCCAACCGGATACTCCGACTGCCTTCCAAAGCTCGGTCACTAATGGCTGTTGAATCCGAATCAAAATTATTAACGTACTCCACAACTACATTTTGCGGCTGTCCCTTAAACCGATCGGAATTGTCCAGCAATTTCTCTATGTCATCATTTGACTCAAATCGACCCAGAGTAGCGAGGAAATAAGCGTCGGTTGTCTGATCCAGCCGAAGCAAACCTCCTCTATGCGCCTGATGTGTCAGCCAGAAATTATAAATTATGCAAACGATTAGAAACACTCCCACTACAAACCTCATAAAACTGCGTCCGGAATATAATCGCTGAAAAAATGCCGTTAGTGCGAATGCAAATACAGGATATGCCTGGATCATAGCTCGCTGACCCAAACTTCCGCCGTACCACCAAATATCCCAGGAGAAGCAGATATAAGTAAATACCCCGAGAAAGATAAATGCTGTATAAAAAAGATCCTTCCTGAACCGATATAGTGAGACCAATCCGATTATCGCCAATAACATGATTGGCGAATAAATCAGCCAACCCGCCCGGGTACTGAACAAACAGGAATAAATATGAGGAGACAAGAAGCTGAAACCTTGATCTTGATAAGAATATACAACCCACGAGCCGGATACCCACTTCCAATAAATCGGTTGTATCGAAACCACCAGCAGGAATGCAAAAATGGCCAACAAGGGGTACCGCAAATGATTCATCATGAACCTCCAGCGTCCTTTGATCGTCTCCCTGTTATGCACTCCCCAACAAAGAGGAATCAGCCAGGAAATTATTTCCGTAGGTCGGATCAAGGTAGCCAAGCCCGTCAGCAAGCCTATAAAAATCGCAGATGCTATTCCCGGCTTCTGATAAAATCGGATGGTAACCAATAACAAAATAGCATAGAGGGTAAATAAAGTATTATGGGTCATAGCCCCATCAATCGCAGCATAGTTCAAATAGTTGGTGGCGAATACAATAGCGATCAAAGTAATTGCGACCGGTATATCCGGAAAGTATCGCAGCAACACCTTTCTAAGCACATACAACCCTAGCATACAGTAAAACAACATCCCTATTCCAATCCACAACTGGTACGGATGGGAAAACCCATCTGCCGGCCATTGATCACTATTGGAAGCCACCCAATGTCCGATAAAAAAGAACGGACTGTACAACACGGCCTGTCCGGCAGCATACTGCATCACATGGTTACCGGAGGGATGCGTAAACCCCGCTTCAAATTGAGGCACGAACCAGTACTTCTGCGCCATGCTGTCTCCAAACGAACATTGTTTTAGATCGTCGTAAATAAACAACGCAGGCAAATACATGTAATAGGTGGAAACGTCCCAACTAATAGTAGCTTCCGTTCCAGATTGCTTCCATTTAGGATAATAAAATACCCCTGTGACCAATATTAGAAGGTAACAAAACAGAAGACTTATTTTCGAAATAGAATAACGCATGTATTCGGGTAGGATTAACGCCCAGGTGAAAAAATGAATTCCCGAAAATACTACGATAATACTGATATAATAAATGATTCAACGACTATTCGATAATAATTATCCGGTCCTCACGGAGAACCGACAAACTAATAGCCACGTCGTCCGCTAAGTCTCGCCATTTGTCGACAGCAACAGCATACTGTCGGCCACAAATTATAATATGCCGAGGTTGAAATACTTTCATAATTTGCTCAAAGGAACTCGCTTTTATGGGGTAGTCGATTATAAGCGAATGCACAGGAAAGTTTTCACATTCAAATTCGACAGCCTCCTGTAATAGTAATGCTGCATTCCCATTGACTAAAAAAACGGGAGTCTTAACCATCTCTCCCGATGATCTCCATGCACTCCAACCTGTATGCACCTTTGCTACCGAATATGGCTGATTTGTAACCTCCCCTATCCAGGAATAATGTTTCCCCGTTATCCGCTCCACCAGCGTTTGCCCTCCATTGTAATATACTACCAGTCGATCTTGTCGCAAACTTTGCCATTCTCCCCATATCCAACATGCTAAAATGATACAAGCACTTGTCAGACCTAACCACAGACCGCCAAACTTTCTCTTAAAGAAGAAATAGGTAAGTCCACCAATAAGCAGATAAAGTGAACAAAGCATCGCCGGACTCAACACTAAATTCCTCAGGGACTCGGGATTGAGTTCTTGCAAATAGATAATGATGACATTAAAATGTTTAACAACAAAACTGATTACAAATGCGACAATAGTAGCGACCAAAGGAATAGCGGAGGTCAACACCAAAATGATCCCTGCCAGCAACACCATTCCCATCAAAATACCGGCAATGACATTGGCAACTATAAAGCTCAACGGAAAAACATGAAAATAGTAAATCACCAATGGCGCCACCAGAATCTCCGCAGCAATACTGGCCGCAGCTGCCTCCCATAAAAACCGGGTCACCCGAAATCTCGGACTCCAAAAACTCATTATAGGTTTGTAATAAAGAATTAATGACAAGACAGCAATGAACGACAGCTGAAAGCCAATGGAATAGAGCCACATCGGCTCGAAACAAAGTAAAATAAACGCGGTCGCAAAAAGCTGATTTAATGAATTTTGCCGTTGGCCTAACTGAATTCCCAGTGCCAATACGCTAAACATTATCACCGAGCGAACTGCCGAAGGAGGAGCACCTGATACCAGTACATAAAACCATACAATGGGTATAGCAATCAAATACTTTAGTTTCTGATATCGCTTATCCCGTAGCCAGAATAAAGACGCCGAAATAATCATAAACAACATCATTACATGCCCACCCGATATAGCAACAACATGTATAATCCCTGTTTCAGAATATGCTTGTCTTAGCTCGGGATCCAGATTCACCTCATCTCCCACCAGCATAGCCTGCATCAATCCCAGTGTAGCCCGGTCATCCAAATAATGCTCCAACTGCTGCATACACCATAGATGGACCTTAGTCAGCAAGCTAAAATCATTCGGACAACCGCGGGCGACTATCTCGATTTCGGAACGACTTAAAAACTGTTGATAGTGAAGACCATTGCGGGAAGCATACCTGCTATAGTCAAAAGCAAAAGGCTCTCTGCTACTCTCAATGCGCCGCCACCTCCCCGGAACCATAAGCAAATCCCCACTTCCCGGTGGATCTGCAAGGCTGTCCTTGTACATATAGATCAATGCCTTCCCGTTTACCCTTTCCCAGGTAACACCGGAGGATACAGCCTCCACCTCAACAATGAGTTTCCAGGTGCGCGCCTTTTCTTCGGGAGCATCTGAGAGACGAACCAACGAAACCGAATTCGAATCTTGATGGTGTCCAAACCATGACTCGTGAGTGGCAATATCGTTGATACGACAAGAAAGAATTGCCAACCAGAAGATGAACAAAGAAAGAATAATCCACCTAAACCATATAATTAGTGGATGAATAGACCGATAAAATTGCAAAGCAATGAAGGCAAAAATTAGGGAGCAGATTGCAAATAATGTCGCGGAGTGCGACCAGCCATCAAACCAACCTCTGTCGTAACATAAGATCCCGAAAATAAGAGGAGGTAAAACGCGAAAGAACGGAGCATGTTCCCAAAACCAAACTTCCCTGCGCCTCATGGCAGGAAAGTTAGATTATTTTTTATTAACCATTATTTATTGAAAATCAATATAAAAATTGATTCACTTATAAATTTTCCACCTTTTTCCTACAGGTCCACATTAGACTGCTTCATTTGCTGCAATCGCTCTCTGGCAGATTGTACATATGTGCTACCCGGATATTTAAGTATCAGTTGTTCGTAATGACTCGCTGCCTCCTTGGTTTGCTTCAAGTAAACTTCAGAAACTCTGGCGTAATTGTAAAGTGCATCATCTGCCAGTACATCCTGCGCGTGTCTGGTAAATACCTCTCGGTAGTATTCAAGCGTCTTGGGATAATCTCTTTTAAGCTCCGCAATTTTCGCGTGCAGCATCAAAATATCATCATTCAGCGGATGCTTAGGGAAAGCGGCCATTATACTATCTAACAGCTTAGTTGCTTCGTCATATTTATGCTGAAACAAAAGTAAATCCGCGTAAGCAAATCGCTCGAGTGGTACCATATTGCTATCGGGAGTTACGTTCTCTGTAATCAGAACCGAAAGGTAGAGTGCATCGTTGGCGATCAACTCTGAAGTTGAAGCTTTCAATACGGAAAGCTGCAATTGAGCCCATCCAAAATCTCCCCGATAAAAGGCCAATCGAGCGTTCCTGTATCGGGCTTCTTCGCCCAATAGATCTTCCCGAAAAGCCTTGTCCACCTGTCCATAAGTAAGTGCCGCGTCCCAAATTCTTCCCAGAAGTATATAATAGTCCCCCAGCTGAAGTTTTGCCTTTCCTACAAAATCCCGCCGTGCTCCGGGGTGACGCACTGCTGTCTCGAGTAAATCTACTGCCCCTTGAGGCTGATCACTGAACTGGGCTAATAAAGCAGCATAACGCAATAAAGTTTCCGTCACTAGAAACTGCGGAAACTCAATAAAAAACTGCTGATATTCTGACTTCAACATTCTAATCGTGGCAGTATCTATTGTATTCGGGTCCTGTTCTAACCGATCCATGACAACACTCAGTTTTTCGGCCATCGCGTCAGCATACATCGGAGAGGCAGCGCCTCTTTCCGTTAAACTATTCAGCGCCGTCATGGCCACTTCAAACTTGCCCGCGTTTCTGGCGTTCAATGCAAAATCCAGTATCCTTCTACCGTTCTCGCGGTTGCGTGCATCTATTGCACGTATTTGTGTAAAAGCACCTTCCCAATCGTCTTTTTGGGTGTAAATCCAAGTCAACAATTCATTATAGTAAATATGCTCCGGTTGCTCGTGAATTCGCTTTAACAGCACCTTCTGAACTGCTCTAATATGCGCTGCGTCCGTTCCTATCAATTCCAACAATGTGGATTTAGTATCATCAATGCCTCGCAGATTGGAGGCTCCACCCTCTAGCATAATTTCCACGGCAGTTTCCATATCTCCGGTCTTGGCATATAACCGCGCCAGTGGCGCATAATACATGTATGGATTTCGAAGAATATTCCGAGCCTTTTCGTATGTCTGAATAGTGAAATCAATAGCCCCTACCCGTTCGAAAGCTCTGGCAACTTGTTGAGTCAGCATATCATCACCATTGACCTGCTGTAGTGCCAATTGAAACTGCGCATCCGCCTTCTTTCCCTTGCCTGATTGTTTATATACCTCACCCAGGTCTATATAGTATATCGGATGAGTATAACTAATCTCGAGTTGATTTTTCACCAACTTCTCCGCGTCTTTAAACTTCTTATGTTTCAATAAAATTTCCAGATAGTCACGATAGACCTCCGGATCGGTTGGCATCTGATCGTACAATTGCCGATACAATACAATCGCTCCTTCGTAATCCCCCCGTCTCGTCAGTTCCCTGGCTTCAGAAAGGCGATCCTGGGCGTGAGTAACCAGGGGACTAACCACCGTCAAAAAGAGAATGAACAGCAAGCGCATGCTCAGTATGCCGGTACTTTTATTTATAAACTGCATCATTTGGTTCCTATAAATTAAACGGGGCATCGATCATGGTTGCGGGGGAGGCGGATTTCTATCCTAAAATCTATCATTCACCATACCTCTACTTCCCTAATTGGCTGTAAAAATCGTATTAATAATTAATTACGCAATTGTTTCCCCGTTTGAAGCATTGCTTGCATCCGCTCCAGGGTTTTACGCTGTCCTGCCAGACTTAAAAACGTTTCTCTTTCCAAGTCCAGGAGGTATTGTTCACCAACCATTGTAGGTTGCGACAGATCGCCGCCGCATATCACATATGCCAATTTCTCAGCAATAACTTTATCATAGTCACTAATATACTTGCCTCTCCACATTCCGTGGATACCTGCCAGCAATGCACCTAAACCTGCGCGTCCCTGTACCTTTATATTTTTCTTTGGCACGGGCTGTGTGTACCCCATTTGATATAAAGACAGTACTTGTTGTTTTGCATCTGATATTCTTCTATCCCGATTTATGGAAATCCTATCATAACCCGCCCTGAAATATCCGAGTTCGAAAGCCTCCCGCGCTGATGTGGCAACTTTTGCAGTACCAATATTAATGAACAACTGCTGCAGATAATTCAGTTCGACGTCCTCCTTTACATTTCGCTCCGAGGCCCTCAATGCCATTTCCTTTGTTCCTCCTCCACCCGGAATCAAACCCACACCCAATTCTACCAATCCTATATAAGTTTCTGCTGCTGCCTGCACGGCGTCTGCGTGCAAACACATTTCACAACCACCACCGAGGGTCATGCCATGAGGCGCGACCACAACAGGGACACTACTGTATCTAAGGCGCATGGTTGTTTGTTGAAACTGCCTTACAGCAAGATCCAGTTCGTCGTATTCCTGTTCTGCTGCCAACATGAAAATCAGTCCGAGATTGGCTCCTGCACTGAAATTCGCACCATCATTAGCGATGACCAGTCCTTTGAAATCCCGCTCTGCCATTGCCACTGCCTGCTGCACACCTTGCAACACTTCGCCTCCTATAGCATTCATTTTGGTTGTCCAACTCAATGCCAGCACATTATCGCCTATATCGTACAGTTTGCATTCGCTATTTTTCCAAACTACGCTATCTAACTGATGCTTGAGAATGATGAAGGATTGTCGTTCTACTATTGGTGCATAATTTTTTGTATCGGGTTGATAATATTTTCTTTGACCATTTTCATTCCGATAAAAACTCTCAAAACCCGCATCCACCATCTGTTGTACCCATGGCGCAACTGAAAATCCATCTTCTTTCATCTCCTTAACTACCCTTTCCACACCCAATATATCCCAAGTCTCAAAAGCCCCAATTTCCCATCCAAAACCAGCCTTCATGGCTTCATCGATTTTGTACAGTTCGCCTGTTATTTCAGGAATACGATATGAAATATAAGCGAAAAGCAGATGATGAAACATTCTATAGAATTCCCCTGCCTTATCCTGACCGCCGTATAAAATTTTCAGTCGTTCATTAAGATCATCAACAGGCTTCGCCATTTCGAGGGTGGCGAATTTGGCTTTTTTCTTTGGTTGATACTGTAGCGTCTTCAGATCCAAACTAAGAATTTGTTTCTGTGGCTTTTGCTCTTTCTTATAGAAACCCTGACCCGATTTTTCCCCGAACCATTTTTGTTCGATCATTTTTTCAAAAAACGAAGGCAGTATAAATATGTCCTTTGCTTCATCATCAGCCTGTTCCATCAAACCTCGTGCGACATGTGCTAAAGTATCTAATCCTACCACATCAGCAGTACGGAAAGTAGCGGATTTCGGACGGCCCATAATCGTACCGGTTAGTGCATCTACCTCATCTATGTTCAATCCTAATTTTTGCATTGTTTGAAATACCGCCATGATTCCAAATACCCCGATTCTATTTGCAATGAAGGCTGGCGTGTCCTTACAAAGGATTGTAGTCTTTCCTAAAAACCTATCACCATATTCCAATAAGAAATTGATCACATCTTCCTTAGTATCCGGTGTCGGAATGATCTCCAACAATTCCAAATACCTCGGTGGGTTGAAGAAGTGGGTACCACAGAAATGATTTTTAAAATCTTCTGATCTTCCGTCGCACATTGCGCTAATGGACAAACCAGATGTATTGGTGGTAATTAGAGTGCCCTTCTTTCGATGCTGCTCTATTCTTTCGAAAAGTTGTTGCTTGATCTTTAAGTTTTCGACAATAGCTTCAATGATCCAGTCGCAGTCGGCAATTCTATTCAGATCGTCTTCAAGATTTCCGATGGAAATAAGGTCAATGGCGTCTTTGGTGTAGAATGAGGCCGGATTCGACTTAATAGTTGCTTGCAAAGCATTTCGAACTATACTATTTCTTACCTCGGGTGCTTCCATTGTCAGCCCTTTGGCTTTTTCTGCATCGCTTAATTGTTGTGGAATTATATCAAGTAACAGTACCTCTACGCCGATGCCGGCAAAATGCGCAGCAATTCTCGAACCCATTACACCTGATCCAACGACTGCAACTTTCCGGATTGGTCTGTTCATAATTCCAATTTTTACTCACAATTTAACCAAATATGCCTAATTGACCAATTGCCAATTATGAGATAAGGCCGGGTCAGCATGCAACTAAATATTGGTCAACTAATGAAAATTCAGCCGAACTGGCTTATTTTGCACTCGCAATGCATTCATTAGTTTTATTTGCCTCCGGGGCCGGCTCTAATGCCCGTGCGATAATAGATTACTTCAAATCTAACAGTAAGGCTTCTGTGTCTCTGATCGTATGCAACAATCCGACTGCCGCTGTGTTAGACATCGCCAAATCGGAGGGCATCCCGGTTTTGTTGATCGACAGAACGAGTTTTAAAAGTGACAGTTTCGCAGCTGAATTAGCTTCTTATAAACCGTCCTTAATTGTTCTCGCCGGCTTCCTCTGGAAACTGCCCGAATCGCTGGTGCGCAGTTTCCCTGATCAAATCATCAATATACATCCGGCCTTGTTGCCTGCTTATGGTGGTAAGGGAATGTATGGAAATCATGTTCATGAAGCTGTGTTGGCTGCGCGAGAAACCGAATCCGGCATTACCATTCACTATGTAAACGAGGTATATGATGCTGGCAGAATAGTGCTTCAGGCTCGCTGTCCGATATCTACGGATGATGATGCTGCCGGCTTGGCGCAACGAATTCATCGACTGGAGCATTTCTTCTTCCCCAGAACCATAGAATTTTTACTGGATCATTTATAAGCTTCCTGTAAATACTAGTTATTTCGTCACTACCAGTAGACGAAGCACTTTGTATTGTCTGTCTTAGCCAACTTCCGGTCATTTGTAAATGAATTTAATTTAGGGAATCCGCAAATAAAAAGCCCCGCAACATCGAGTCGCGGGGCTTTCCATATACTAAGTTAATGATTAGCTACATCCAGTGGTAGTTCCACAATTGGGACACATATAGCAGGTACCGTTGCGAAGTGTGATGTTACCACAGTTTCTACAAGCCGGAGCATCTGCACTGGTTCCCATCAACTTTCGGGTATCTACGCTGCCCGAATTAGCAGCAACAACAGGTTTACCTGCGGTTATCTTAGCGTCCATTGTCGGTATTGATTTCTGCGGAGCAGTAATTCTCACTTGAGACAATTGTTGCTGAGATATTGATGACTCATCATTGGAAGGCGAGATTCTTTCCGGATCCTGAACGTGAACCAGATCGTCTCTGTCTAAATATTCATAAGCTAACAAACGGAACACGTAGTCAAGTACCGAGGTAGCCGTTTTGATATTCGGATGCTCCACCACACCTGATGGTTCAAATCTGGTAAATATGAACTTATCCACGTATTCTTCCAAAGGCACCCCATATTGTAAACCAACGGAAATAGCGATCGCAAAGCTATTGAGTAAGCTTCTCATGGTAGCTCCTTCCTTGGCCATATCTATAAAGATCTCACCCAGAGTACCATCCCCGTATTCACCGGTGCGCAAGAACAGAGGTTGACCACCGACTTTGCCTTTATAGGTATAACCTCTTCTCTTCGCAGGTAGCTGTTTCCGCTCAACGATCCGACTAAGTTGTCGTTTCAGTTGGGTATCCGGACTGGCCTGTACCCTTTTATTTACTTCTTCGAATAATTCCTCAACAGTCAGCTGGCTCAAATCGACAATATTGCCGGCATTGAGGCTTACTTGGGTTTCTGCAACTGCTTCTGTAGTATCCTCAGTTTTCTTCTTTTTATCACTCTTATTGCTCAGAGGCTGACTCAATTTAGAGCCGTCACGATACAATGCGCAAGCTTTCAAGCCCAGCTGCCAGCTAAGGTGGTAACAATCTTTGATTTCATCTACCGATGCTTCATTCGGCAGATTGATGGTCTTGGAGATCGCACCGCTGATGAATGGTTGTACGGCGCCCATCATCCGGATATGCCCATGTGCATGGATATATCTTTGTCCCTTTCTACCACATTTATTCGCGCAGTCAAATACCGGTAAATGTTCTTCCTTCAGATAAGGCGCACCTTCGATCATCATGGTGCCGCATACATAATCGTTGGCAGCCTCAATTTGATCATCGGTAAAGCCCAGTTCGTGCAACAGACTGAACTCGGGATCATAATACTGCTCCGGTGTAAAACCTAAGCGATGCATACATTCTTCACCCAAGGTGTATACATTAAATACGAAACCGATTTCGAAAGCGCTTTCAACTGCTACATCGAGCTTTTTCAACTCTTCGGCGATAAAACCTTTTTCGCTTAATGTCTGATGGTTGATATATGGAGAACCTGCAAAAGAACCATGTCCCTTAGCATAATTCACGATTTCCTCGATTTGTGCAGGACTGTATCCCAAATTCTTCAATGCTGCCGGGATAGATTGGTTAATGATTTTGAAATAACCACCGCCGGAGAGCTTTTTGAATTTAACCAGCGCAAAATCGGGTTCGATACCGGTTGTATCGCAATCCATTACCAGTCCGATCGTACCGGTAGGAGCGATCACGGTAGCCTGTGCATTTCTATAACCGTATTTTTCACCCAATTGAACAGCTTCATCCCATGCTCTGGTAGCTGCCTTCAGCAGATAATCCGGGCAATATCTTGCGTTGATCCCTACAGGTTTAATTTCTAAACCTTCATAAGCATCGGTCGCATCATAAGCTGCGGCTCTGTGATTACGCATCACCCGAAGCATATGTTCTCTGTTTTCAGCGAATCTTGGGAATGCACCTAGGCTCTTCGCCATTTCGGCCGAAGTTTTATAGGCAACCCCATTCATGATGGCGGTAATTGCGCCAGCGATAGCTCTTGCGTCCTCACTATCATAAGGAATACCACTCACCATCAGCATCGAACCGAGGTTAGCAAATCCTAAACCTAAAGTGCGGTAGTCGTAGCTAAGTTGTGCTACTTCAGGAGATGGGAACTGAGCCATTAACACAGAAATCTCCAACACCACAGTCCAAAGACGCACCATGTATTCAAAACCTTCTACGTCAAAGGTATTTTCAGCTTCGTTAAAGAAACGGCGCAGATTGAGCGATGCCAGGTTACATGCTGTATTGTCTAGGAACATGTATTCTGAACAAGGATTGGATGCGCGGATCTTACCACCCTCCGGACAAGTATGCCATTCGTTGATGGTAGTATCATATTGAGTACCGGGGTCAGCGCAACGCCAAGCAGCATATGCGATTTTTTCCCAAATCTCTTTCGCCGGCATCTTCTTCATAACCTTACCGTCACTCCGGGCGGTCATTTCCCAGTCCTCATTATTGGTAAGACGGCGGAAAAATTCGTTGGGTATTCTGACGGAATTATTAGAGTTCTGACCAGAAACGGTTCTATAGGCTTCTCCTTCGTAATCAGAAGAATAGCCAGCTGCAATCAGCGCTGCCACTTTCTTTTCTTCCTCTACTTTCCAGTCGATAAACTGAACTACTTCAGGGTGATCCAAATCCAAACAAACCATTTTAGCAGCTCTTCTGGTTGTACCACCGCTTTTTATAGCACCTGCGGCGCGGTCTCCAATTTTAAGGAAACTCATCAATCCGCTGGAAGTTCCCCCACCTGAAAGCTTTTCACCTTCTGCTCTGATATTTGAATAATTGGTTCCAACACCCGAGCCATATTTAAAAATGCGAGCCTCCCGTACCCACAAATCCATGATACCCCCTTCATTCACCAAATCATCATCCACACTCAATATAAAGCATGCATGTGGTTGAGGTCTCTCGTAAGCGTTCTTGGAACGCTCCAGTTTACCGGTTTCAGGATCCACGTAAAAATGCCCCTGAGGTTTGCCCTCAATACCATAGCTATTGTACAAGCCAGTGTTAAACCACTGCGGTGAATTGGGCGCGCAGCTCTGTAATAAGATGCTATACACCAACTCATCATAAAATACCTGAGCATCGTCTTTGGAGGCGAAATAACCATATTTTTCACCCCAGCTCCGCCAGCAATCTGCTAAACGGTGGGCTACTTGTTTAATTGATGTTTCCCTACCCAAACTTCCGTCAGGCTGAGGAACACCCGCCTTACGAAAATATTTCTGAGCAAGAATATCGGTAGCGATCTGTGACCAGTGGCTCGGAACTTCCACATTGGTCATCTCAAATACCTTTTCCCCGTTAGGATTACGAATGACAGAGGTACGGTAGTCGTACTCGAACATGTCATACGGACTTACACCATCTTTAGTATAGTGGCGGGAGAACGTAAGCCCCTTTGTCTTTTTATTTTTAGCTTCACTCATGGGTGGGAGTTTTTTATTCTGGAACAGCGAAAATAACCCTTAATGCCGGAGTAGTCAGAATAAGTTATCCAGTAGGTTGTGGATAAAAATTAGTCCTTTATCCCCATTCTAAAAATATAGAAAAGGTTAAATTATAGTTCAATTACAAACCCGGCTCAAGTAATTAAAATACAATTTATTAAGAGAATATACTATAAAATATATTCTTCAGAAATCTGATTATTCGCATTAAAATCCGTGAGGATTTTACCCCGCACCAGAGGTTGAATTGAAAAAATTGGTATGCGAATTGTATGGCGAATTTAAATTATTCAAAAAGGGGACTGAAAATGCCGTCTAGGTACGTTCTATACACGAGTATCAATCGCTTTACCATATCGGACTATATGGATGAGCAACTTTTACATTTCTAGCACTCCCATCGTAATATTTTGAATTAAAATCAGCAATAAAGTCCGCCATTTACCGAAATCACTTGTCCGGTAATATATGAAGCTTGTCTGGACACGAGAAATCCAACCAGATCCGCTACTTCTTCAGGTTTACCGAACCTTTGCATCGGAATGAGCTTTGAAAGATCCTTTTCATTCAACTCGCCGGTCATATCAGTATTGATGAATCCGGGTGCGACTGCGTTTACGGTGATATTTCTTTTGGCAATCTCTTGCGCCAGAGCTTTGGTAGCGCCTATCATACCAGCTTTTGCCGCAGAATAATTTACTTGTCCGGGCATGCCTTTTAATCCGCTGAGTGAAACAATATTGATGATCCTGCCGAAACGATGCATCAACATTGGTGTCAGCACCTGCTTAGTTACCTGGTACATGCCATCTAAGCTAGTGTGGACTACGCTATCCCATTGCTGGTCGGTCATAGACATCAACAATGCATCCTCTCTGATGCCTGCGTTATTGACCAATACTTCAATTATTTTATCCGGATTCTGTTCTTGCCACTGTCCCAGTTCCCTAATCACCTCTTCCCGGTTACTGACATCAAATGCAAGCAGTTCCGCTGTTCCGCCTTGCTGACGAATCAGTTCGACAGTTTCCTCGGCGGCAAGTTTATTGCCCTTATAATTTACCAAAACCGGATATCCATCAGCGGCCAATTTAAGACATATTGCTCGTCCAATTCCTCTGGAGCCACCGGTAACTAAAGCGTATTGTTGCATAAGTTTTTAATCAAAATTTTCAGAATAATCATGGTCGAACAGATCCCCGAATTGGCTAAACAGATCTGCTTCTAAAAGCCAGATTTTCAGCGCTCTTAGATGATCCGAATGCACCCTGTCTTCCTTTAAAAATGGTACTAACTGCCTTACCCCTTCATAAACCCAGGCGGAGGAATCAGATAATTTATCAGCTATTCCTCGAATATCTACTGCCTGTACTATTGCCATTGCTTCAACTGCCAGCACTTCAAACGTATTCTCAATTACTCGTCCGCACATCATAGCAGCATTGCAACCCATACTAACGATATCTTGGTTATCATTATTACTCGGGATGCTGTGTACATACATCGGATTACTCAAAGTTTGGTTCTCCGCAACGGTCGAAGTAGCGGGATATTGCATACCCTGAATTCCAAAATTCAGTCCGAGCGTACCGGCATTGGCAAAAGGCGGCAACTTGCGGTTCAGGGCCGGGTTGAGTATAAAATTCAGCTGTCTTTCTGCCAACATAGAAAGTTTGGTAATGGCAATCTTCAGCTTGTCCATCTCCAGACCAATGTAATCCCCATGGAAGTTACCTCCATGTAGTACATTTTGATTCTTGCGATCAATGATTGGATTATCATTTACCGAGTTAAGTTCGTTGGTAACAACTTGGGAAGTGTATAACAGCGTATCCAGGATCGGACCTAATATTTGCGGCACGCATCTAAGTGAATAGTACTCCTGCACGTTTTCTATAAGTACATGTTCGGTCACCTTTCTTGAATAAAGATGCTCATCGCGTTTCCTTAACAACTTACTATCCGCACCGAATGATCTCATCCAAGCCGCGATCCGTCTCTGTCCGCTATGCTGCTTGGCTGCATTCAGGTATTCCGAAAAATGATCGTCATAAGCCTCCATAATCTCATTGATCATGAGTGAAAGCAATACCGACCATGTGATTAAGCGGCGGGCGGCCAATACATTTACGCCTCCCACTCCTGTCATTGCAGAGGTTCCGTTCAAAAGGGCCAAACCTTCCCGGATATAGATCTGCATGGGATTTAAGCCCAATGATTGAAAGACAGCTGGAGCCTTTGTGGACTGACCCCTAAATTGAAAATCGCCCTCTCCTACCATGCCCAGAGCCAAGTGTGCCAATTGCACCAGATCCCCGCTGGCTCCTACTCCTCCGTGCGCATAAATATTGGGATAGGCTTCTGCATTAATCAATTGTACCAATAGTTTTACCGTATCCGGATGAACCCCGGAATATCCCAGTAACAACGTATTCAATCGAGCGACCATGGTCGCCCGAATATGATTCGGGGCGAATAATGTGCCCATTCCGGAGCTATGACTTCTGATCAGATTCAGCTGCAGATTGCGGCAATCTGACTCTTCGATGCGGTATTGTGCCATCGGACCGAAGCCCGTGTTAATGCCGTATATTAATTTATCTCTGGAGAATGATTCCAGAAAATCGTAACTTTGCTGTACTTCCCCCAGAGCAGACTGGCTGATAGTCAACCGCTTATGTTGCAGTACGATTTGTTCGAATGTTGTAAGATCCAGGGACTTACCATTGAGGGAAATCATATGTGATTAAGGGATGATTTTTATTAGGGGGCAAAATTAACGAAAGCAATTAAGAATAAGCCTAAGATACAGACTGAATTGAGGCTTTTCATGCGAGCTGAAAAAGGAAATTGTAATTATTTTTTGAAATATTTTGCAGTTAGATAAAAAAATTAGACCTTTGCAGTCCTAAAAAA
>CAZWPF010000050.1:0-22522 GCA_964636205.1 uncultured Chitinophagaceae bacterium
ATATGGTATGTTTAAAGTGTATAATCTACTGATTCTTAAGAGAAAAATAGAGTATTTATTATTATTGCCTTTTATTCTTATCGGAAAAATGAAGGCCTCGGGGAATAAGTTAGATCAGGAATACGATTTGATTTGTTTTTTCCCTAGTCATGGTGTTGGTGGCGCTGAACTGGTGAACGCAGATGTAGTGGCTGCTTTCCCGGGAAAGCGGGTTTTAGTGGTTTTTTGTAAGAAGACTCCCGAAGAGGCCACTGGTCATTTATTCAAAGCACCCCATGTTACGATCATGGATGTGAGTCGTTATACACACCGCGCGCAAAGCATCTCCAACTTTATCTACCGCGGGATGTTTGCCCATTACATAAACCGGCAACAAAAGGCGCCCGTTGTTTTTAATGGCCAATGCAATTTTGGCTATAAGATATTACCTCATTTGAAGAAGGAGGTTAGAACCGTGGAACTGATTCACACATCTGAAAAGAAGTTCGGTTGGATTACTTTTCCCTTCATTCCTTTGTTGGATGTGCGGATTATGATTAGTCGGACGATCCGGAATCAGAACTGTGTTTATTATGATGAAATCGGAATTCCCTCTCAATATAAAGAAAGGATTCAAATAGTATTTTATAAGATTAAATTTTATTTAGACACGAATATTAACAGGCAATATACCGGTAATATTAAGGTTTGTTATGCGGGTCGCGGTGGGTATCAGAAGCGGATACCCTTGCTGGTAAGCATTATTCGCAAGTGTCAGGAGCGGAATTTGCCTGTGGAATTTCATTTAGCGGGCAATTTTAAGGACGAATTGCCGGAGGATATTTTGTCTTCATGTAATTATTACGGCTTTTTGAGTGCTGGTCAGGTGATGAACGAGTTTTTGCAGAAAATGGACGTATTAATTATGACTTCCGCATTCGAGGGCTTCCCTTTGATTATTATGGAGTCGATGTCCAATGGGGTTATTCCCTTGGTAACTGCGGTTGATACTATTCCTGAGCATATTCACACGGGAGTCAACGGTTTCTTAATGGAGCATCCTCAGGATGAAGAGGGAGTGGTTAGCCAAGGGGTTAAATATCTGGAATATATTTGCTCTAATCGGAACGAGTTAAAGACGGTTTCTGACAGATGTTTCAATTATGCCAGAGAGCATTTTGGACATGAAAGCTTTGTCAGAGGCTATGCCAAGGCATTCGGTTTCGATCACGATAAAAATTGACTAAGCTTTTCGGGCACTTCCAATTATTCCAATGTATAGCTGACCGTTAATAAACGATTTCTTTTTTGAGTTCTTGTAATTCACTAAAGCTAATAGGATAAACGGAAGTGTAACTAAATACATCAAAAATCTAAATGCTTTTGGCACCCCGCCGCGTTTTAGCCAAATTAAATAAACATGTAAAAGGGCAAATCGGTTATTGCCATATGTCTCCAAATCTATATCGACATAACCGGTATCTGTTAATATATGGTTTAAAGCAAACGGAGTGTATCTGTAGAAATCGTACGGAGTTTCGTGCAGGTACCAGATAAAGGGTACTGAAAATATTATCTTTCCTTCCGATTTAAGGACTCTATTCGCCTCTTTTAAAACTTTGTCGGGGTCGGGACAATGTTCCAGCACTTCCGTCAGCATCACACAGTTTACCGAATTATCCGGTAATGGAATGTTATATCCATCCCAATATATATCCGGTTGAATTTGGTTATATATATCCGAATTTTCCAGATCCATCCCCAAATATTTTTCAACCTTAGGATTGTTCATTATCAATTCTTTGTACGGCATATGTCCGCATCCTATATCTAAAACAATACCCGAAAACTCACGCGATGAGTGTGCTACATGGTCCCAAATGAAGTTCCGAATAATAAAAACTTCTGCATTTGGAAACCAAGGAAATCGAGGAGTAAAATTGGACATGTAACAGATTTTGAAAGTATGTGCTTTAACTATACAACCCAAGTATAGTTATTAGAAATTAAATTGATAATAGGATCGCCAATATACCACAAAAATAATCGGGATATTTTGGATTTTCATTTGAATTTCGCTCCGTATTGAGCGACAACCATTATATTGATTGATATGTAATTTGAATCATTTCATAAAATCCACCCTTTACCCTTGTATATTCCCGCTACTGTCCTACTTTTGTAAGTACTTTTATTAATGGTCTAGCAGCCTTTTATATGAATATTTTAATGTTGGCAGTGGAGGAGAATGTCCCCGGTAGTTATTTCCCGATCGGATTGCAATTTTTGATAGCAGCCGGTGTGGTTTCGTTAATAATGATTCTGACTCACCTGTTGGGGCCAAAGCGTCGTACACAGGATAAGTTAATCAACTTCGAAAGTGGGATTGCTTCTGTAGGGAATGCGCGACAACCCATCAGTATCAAATATTTTCTTGTTGCCATTCTGTTCGTATTATTCGATGTAGAGGTAATCTTTTTCTATCCTTACGCTGTAAACTTTAAAGAGCTAGGGACGGATGGGTTTATCGCCGTGTTGCTATTTGTCGCATTTTTTGCCTGCGGCTTCTTCTACATCGTAAAGAAGGGCGCTTTGAAATGGGAAGATTAAGTAAGGTGTATTGCCGATGAATTCATCGGGGTAAACAGTAAATAGAATAACTAAATAAAGTTCCAATTGTAGGAACAATAGGAGATAAGAATATGCCACGTCCGGTTCAATACAATACCAATGAAAAGGTGAAGTTGGTGGATATGCCTGAAGGACATATCGGTGAAGGATTCATGGCCACTTCCTTTGATAAAGTGGTAGGGTTAGCGCGTCAAAATTCGCTCTGGCCTTTGCCGTTTGCAACCTCTTGTTGCGGTATCGAGTTTATGGCAACCATGGGAGCCAATTACGACCTCGCTCGCTTCGGATCTGAAAGAATGGGTTTTACTCCCAGACAATGTGATATGCTCCTAGTAGCGGGGACGATAGCTAAAAAAATGGCGCCCATCCTTCGTCAGGTATATATTCAAATGGCGGAGCCTCGTTGGGTGATAGCCATTGGAGCTTGCGCCAGCACTGGTGGTATCTTTGATACCTACAGTGTCTTGCAGGGAATTGATCAGGTTATTCCGGTAGACGTATATGTACCGGGATGCCCACCCCGGCCGGAAGGGATTTTGGAGGGAATTCTCCGCTTACAGGATCTTGTAGGCAATGAGAGTCTGCGCCGGAGAAGTAGTGATCATTATAAGCAATTATTGGCAGGATACGGCATCCAATAATTGTCCATTTTTTTAGAGATTTAAAACCAGGAATCAACCTTTTTAAAATGGCCCTGACCAACGAGAGGATAAAGCAAAAATTGCAAGGCACATTCAGTGAGCTGGCGCCACAATTTGAGGAGAGCTTTGAGATGCTGACAGTTACAGTGCCGGCAGAAGCCAATCTTAAATTATTGCAGTTTCTTTACGACGACGAGGAGATGAGCTTTAGGTTTCTTACGGATGTCACTGCCGTTCATTATCCCGATCGGCTCAATGAGGAATTGTGTGTTGTTTATCATCTGCATAACTTGAAAGCCGGCGTGAGACTGAGGGTCAAAATATACGTGCCGGTCGGAAAACCCGATGTGTTCACAGCCACTCGTATCTTTGCCGGCGCTAATTGGATGGAGCGGGAAACTTATGATTTTTTTGGAATCAACTTTGTCGGTCACCCGGATCTCAGAAGAATTCTCAATGTTGAGGAAATGGACTATTTCCCGATGAGAAAAGAATATACACTGGAAGATGCTCAGCGTACCGATAAGGACGATGAGATGTTTGGCAGATAAAGCAGGTCAGGTCTGAATGGTCTGAATCAAAAAAATATTGACAAGAGAACATGTCTGAACAAGCGAATATCAAACTGGCGGAAGAGTCCATTGCACGGCAAACTACTATACTGAACCTGGGACCTACGCACCCGGCCACACACGGCGTTTTTCAAAACGTTATGGAGGTCGATGGAGAACGCGTACTGAATACGGAGCCAACTGTGGGTTATATCCATCGCGCGTTCGAGAAAATAGCCGAACGCCGCCCGTATTATCAGATCACTCCTCTGACAGATCGTCTGAACTATTGTTCTGCTCCAATCAATAATATCGGTTGGCACATGACCGTAGAGAAACTCGTGGGTATTAAAACACCTAAAAGAGTCGATTATCTCCGCGTTATTATTATGGAATTGGCTAGAATCGCAGATCACTTGATCTGTAATTCTGTAATTGGTGTGGATACCGGTGCATTAACCGGCTTTACCTATGTGTTTCAGTACCGGGAGAAAATCTACGAAATGTATGAGGAAATCTGCGGATCCCGGCTTACTACCAATATTGGACGATTCGGCGGTTTTGAAAGAAATTTCCCAGATAGCTTCTGGCAAAAGCTGAACGATTTCCTGGAAGTATTTCCGAAAGGATTCCGGGAATTCGAAACGCTGCTTAACAGAAACCGGATCTTCATGGATCGCTGTATCGGTGCAGGTCCGATCTCCGCTGAAATGGCATTAAACTACAGTGTTACGGGTCCCAACCTGCGCGCAGCGGGTGTCGATTACGATCTCAGAGTAGCACAGCCATATAGTTCTTACGAAGATTTTGATTTTAAAATCCCGGTCGGAACGACAGGCGATGTTTATGATCGGTACCTGGTCAGAAATGCAGAGATCTGGGAAAGTCTGGGCATTATCAGACAGGCCTTGGAAAAATTGAAAGATCTGGATCCTTCAGTTTATCATGCAGATGTACCCGAATTCTATCTTCCGGATAAAAAGGATGTGTATACCAAGATGGAAGCGTTGATTTACCATTTTAAAATTATAATGGGCGAAGTCAACATCCTTCCCGGTGAAGTATATAATGCAGTCGAAGGAGCAAATGGGGAACTCGGATACTATCTGATTAGTGACGGTGGCAGAAGTCCCTATCGGTTACATTTTAGAAGACCTTGCTTTATTTATTATCAGATCTACCCTGAAATTGTGAAGGGTAGCCTGTTGAGTGACGCTATCGTAACGCTCAGTAGTCTCAATCTGATTGCAGGTGAAATGGATGCCTGATGCAATCCAAAATAGTTGACAAAAGAAACTAGGCAACAAAAGAACAAGATGCAAATTCAGTTTTCACAGGAAAACCTTGAGAAGGTAAAGCAAATCATAGCCAGATACCCGGAAGGAAAGCATAAAAGTGCGCTGATACCGGTACTCCATTTGGCTCAGGAACATTTTGGCGGGTGGCTGGATGTGCCGGTGTTGGACTACGTGGCGGAATTACTCCAATTGCAGCCTATCGAGGTATACGAGGTCGCTACTTTCTATACCATGTTTAATTTGAAACCGGTTGGGAAGTACGTTTTTGAGATTTGCCAGACAGGTCCTTGTATGTTAAGAGGTGCCGATGAAATCATTGGATACGTTAAGGAAAAACTGGGAATCAATGTTGGTGAAACTACTCCCGACGGCTTGTTTACACTAAAAGTTGCGGAATGTTTGGGGGCATGCGGATACGCACCAATGATGCAATTGGGTAAACACTATAAAGAGTTTTTAACAAAGGAAAAGATCGATCATTTGATCGAAGAATTAAGAAGAAACGCAGTTTAAGTTAGGGAGATAGCCAAGAATGGCCATCTATCCTGTAAGCAGAATGTGTTTGTTCATGGTATTTAAACTGAATGGTAATGAGACAATTTGTGATAGCGAGTGGACTGATGCTGCTGATTGCAGCTTGTAGTGATGGCAATAAGCGAGTGGGTGGTAATGCCGGTAGTCAATTGCCCGGTTCACTCGGAACTGCACTTATGGTGGCTGCTTATAGCACTGCTGATATAGCAGGAACTTATTCAGGGGTGTTGCCTTGTGCGGATTGTGAAGGGATCGAGACCATGCTGCAACTCAATGACGATGAAACCTATCAGCTTGAAGTCAAGTATCAGGGTAAGAATCAATCAGCACCCCTCGTCACAAAAGGAACATGGGTATTGGGGGATGATAGAATTAAGTTGAAAGGAGTAACAGACGCGCCAGATTCCTATTTGATTGAAGATGACTATCTGGTGCAACTGGATATGAAGGGTAAGAAAATAGATGGTGCGCTTGCAGAGCAATATATATTGAAGAAAAATTAAAAAATCTACCCATAATAGGGGGCATTTGATATTTGGTTATGAAAATTTTGCTGGAACACGCGCATGTCGAAGGTATCAGATTCTACGATACGTACCGGAAAATGGGTGGTTATCGGTCGGTGGAAAAAGCTTTTAAGATGACTCCGGACGAAATCGTAGAGGAAGTAAAGAAGAGTGGCCTCCGCGGTCGCGGTGGGGCGGGATTTCCTACGGGTATGAAATGGAGCTTTTTGGCTAAGCCCGAAGGTGTACCCCGTCACTTGGTATGTAACGCCGACGAATCAGAACCTGGTACCTTTAAAGATAGGTACTTAATGGAATTTATACCCCACTTATTGATCGAGGGGTTGATTGTTTCATCTTATGCGCTTGGGTCTAACCTAACTTTTATTTACATCCGCGGCGAATACGCCTGGATTGTGGATATTCTGGAGCAAGCTATTCAAGAAGCTAAGAATAATGGTTGGCTAGGTAAGAATATTCTCGGTAGTGGATTCGACTGTGAAATATATGTGCAAAGAGGAGCCGGTGCTTATATCTGTGGTGAGGAAACCGCATTGATCGAGAGTTTGGAAGGTAAAAGAGGTAATCCTAGAATCAAGCCTCCGTTCCCGGCGGTACAAGGTCTGTGGATGCGCCCTACTGTAGTTAATAATGTCGAAACCCTCGCTACCGTAGTGCCTATTATCAACATGGGTGGGGAAGAATATGCCAAAATCGGAATCGGCCGTTCTACGGGTACCAAACTGATTTCTGCATGCGGGAACATTAATAAACCGGGTGTGTACGAAATCGACATGACAATCTCCGTGGAGGAGTTTATCTTCAGTGATGAGTATTGCGGGGGCATTCCTAATGGTAAAAGATTGAAGGCTTGTATCCCGGGAGGTTCGTCCGTACCCATTCTCCCGGCAAATCTGCTTTTGAAAACAGCTGCAGGCGCAACTCGTTACATGAATTACGAAAGTCTTGCCGAAGGTGGGTTCGCTACGGGTACAATGATGGGATCGGGTGGATTTATCGTTCTGGATGAGGATCAATGTGTAGTGCGACATACTATGTCATTGGCGCATTTTTATCGCCATGAGAGTTGCGGACAATGCAGCCCCTGCCGCGAAGGAACGGCATGGATGTACAAGATTTTGAAGAATATCGAATACGGCAAAGGCAACATGAGCGATATAGATTTGCTCTGGGATGTACAAAGGCGAATCGAAGGAAATACAATTTGTCCGCTGGGTGACGCAGCCGCATGGCCGGTAGCCGCAGCGATTAGACATTTCCGAGATGAATTCGAATGGCATGTAACCCATCCGGAAGAAGCGCAGAAAAGAAATTATGGTCTGGCACATTATGCCGATGACAGAGAGGTCGCAGCATAAGCAACCGGATTTAACAGCAATAGAAAACAACAGCGTATGTCTGAGGTTCAAAATTTAAAAGTAACAATCGATAATATTACCATCGAAGTACCACCGGGTACTACGATTCTGAATGCAGCCCGACAAATTGGCGGCGATGTAACTCCTCCGGCAATGTGCTACTACAGTAAGCTGGAAGGAAGTGGGGGTAAGTGCCGAACCTGCTTGGTAGAGGTATCAAAAGGTTCTGAAAAAGATCCGAGACCCATGCCCAAATTGGTGGCCAGTTGCAGAACAACCGTTATGGACGGAATGGAAGTAAAAAGTATTACTTCGGAAAAAGCACTGGACGCAAGAGCGGGGGTGACCGAATTTCTACTGCTGAATCACCCGCTGGATTGTCCGGTATGTGATCAGGCAGGAGAATGCCATCTTCAGGATCTGAGCTACGACCATGGGAATGAAGGTACCAGAACGGAATTCCCCAGAAGAACTTTCGAGAAGGAAGATTTCGGTCCTTACATCTCTTTGCATATGAACCGTTGTATCATGTGCTTCCGTTGCGTATTTGCTGCTCAGCAATTATGCGATTCACGTGTGCATGGTGTTTTAGATCGTGGTGACAAAGCCGCTATTAGTACATATATCGGACAGGCGCTAGATCACGAGATGATCGGAAATGTAATCGATGTTTGCCCGGTGGGTGCACTTACCGATAAAACATTCCGCTTTAAAAATCGGGTTTGGTTTACAAAGCCGGTTGACGCTCACCGCGATTGCCCTACTTGTAAGGGTAAAGTGAGATTGTGGATGCGCGGAGAGGAGGTATTTAGAGTTACGGCGAGAAAGAATTATTGGGGTGAGGTAGAAGACTGGATCTGCAATCAATGCCGGTTCCATAAGAAGAGTGTTTCAGACTGGACTATCGAAGGCCCGTCTAATATAGATAGGCATAGCGTAATTTCACAAGGGCACTATACCATCCAACAGGATGGTCAGCCGGAACTTATTGAAAAAGTAATCGGTAAAGAACCTCGTTTGTTGTTTGATATCCATTCAATTAGCGACGTCAACCGTCCGGAGATTGAGTTGTCTAAAATAGATGGCCCGGCGCATGCCGATGATTTTCTGCCTAACCAGCAATTACCAAATCAGAAAAAACTGGGTAAATAATCATTGGCATTCGTATATGAATACGGAAACTGAAAGAAACTACCATTTTTATAACGAACTGATTACTTTTGCGCCACTATGCTATTAATGCAAATAGACTGGAGTCTCATTATTGAAAAGGCTATTCTGATCATCGCGATTCTGGGAGTTTCTTTTGGGGTGGCAGCCTATGCCACCTGGGGAGAACGTAAGGTGGCTGCGGCGATGCAGGATCGCGTGGGGCCGAATCGTGCGGGTCCCTTCGGCCTTTTACAACCGCTCGCCGATGGTTTGAAACTTTTCTTCAAAGAGGAAATTATTCCCGACCGATCAACCAGAAAGCTGTTTATACTCGCCCCGGCTATGTTTATGGTTACTGCACTAATGACCAGTGCTGTTATCCCCTGGGGACCGGATATCGTTACCGAATCAGGTATTATCTCCCTTCAAGTGGCAGATATCAACATTGGTATTTTGTATGTGTTCGGTGTGGTGAGCGTAGGAATTTACGGGATTATGCTCGGTGGATGGGCATCAAATAATAAGTATTCTTTGTTGAGTAGCGTGAGAGCAGCTTCACAGGCGATTTCTTACGAACTGGCGCTGGGCCTTAGTTTGATTGCATTGCTGATGGCAACCAATTCGTTGAGCATGGCCGAAATTGTTAAACAACAACACGGGTTTTGGAGCGAGGGATGGTTTACATGGTATTTCTTTAAACAACCCCTAGGTTTCCTGATTTTCCTGGTCTGTACATTTGCAGAACTGAACAGGGCGCCCTTCGATATGCCCGAAGCAGAGAGTGAGCTGAATATGGGATACCATCTGGAATATTCTTCCATGAAACTGGGTATGTTCCTTTTTGCAGAGTATATCAATATGTTTATCAGCTCTGCAGTATTAGCAACCTTGTTTTTCGGTGGGTACAACTTCCCATTCATGGATAATGTTGCAGTTTGGCTGCAAGACGTACTTCCCCAAGCACATTCTGTTGTTTTTTCACTGATCTGTGTATTGGTGTTGATGGCTAAGATTACCGGATTTATTCTGTTTTTTATGGCTGTTCGCTGGACATTACCTAGGTTCCGCTACGATCAACTGATGAATCTGGGATGGAAGGGGCTAATTCCGTTAGCTTTGATCAATATGGTTATAACAGGTGCTTTGATTTTGTGGATATTTAAATAACAGTTGCAGCATTATCAGCAAAGGGTGACCTGCGAATGTTGATTAAAAGAAGAAAGTGATGGAACAATTAACGAATAGATCAGTACAGGTAAACCGAAGTCCAATGACTCTCGGAGAGAAAATTTATCTGCCTGCTATCATAAAAGGACTTAAGATTACACTCGCGCATGCGTTCAAAAAATCGGTTACTGTAAAGTATCCGGAAGAAAAGCGCCCATTTAGCCCGGTCTTCAGAGGATTACACGTGCTAAACAGAGATGAGGAAGGAAGAGAAAGATGCACAGCTTGCGGATTATGCGCACTCGCTTGCCCGGCTGAAGCAATTACTATGGAAGCAGCAGAAAGAAAACCTGGTGAAGAGCATCTCTATCGTGAGGAGAAATATGCAGCGAAGTATGAAATAAATATGTTAAGATGTATATTTTGTGGATATTGCGAGGAGGCTTGTCCGAAAGACGCAGTGTACCTGAGTGAGACCGTAATGCCACCAAATTATACTCGTAGAAGTTTTATATATAAGAAGGACGATTTATTGATCCCTCACCCTAAAAACCAGAAATAAGCGCACTAAGCAGTTATGGATATTCAGGAACTCTTGTTTTATTTTCTTTCCATGCTCGCATTGAGCGGAGCCTTGGGTGTGGTGTTAAGTCGCAACCCGGTACATAGTGTGTTGTTTTTGATAATGACATTCTTTGCCATTTCCGGACATTATATATTGATGAACGCTCAGTTTTTGGCGGTCGTAAATATTATTGTATATGCCGGAGCTATTATGGTTTTGTTCCTGTTCGTGATCATGTTGATGAATCTGAATGCGGACGTCGAACCTCAGAAAAATTGGTTGATACAACTGGCAGGAGCAATTTCAGGTGGTATGTTGTTTTTAGTGCTCCTGGCTGCAGTAGTTACCGCTTTCCAAACACTTCCAACAGTAAATTCAAGCGCTAATACAGATATCGGATTAATTCAAAACCTTGGTAAAGTGTTGTTTACTAAGTATGTATTGCCATTTGAGCTGTCTAGTGTTTTATTTTTAAGTGCCATGATCGGTGCTATAGTTATAGGTAAAAAGGAAGGGGCTCAAAGCGAATAGTTATCGATAGAACCCATTGATTGTATCAAAGAAACTAGTATGCCTGTTCAACATTATATTTTTTTAAGTCTGGCACTGTTCTCCATAGGAATTATGGGAACCCTGATGCGCCGGAACGCTATCGTGATTCTCATGTGCATCGAGTTGATGCTCAATGCAGCAAACTTGCTGATGGTAGCGTTTTCCAAGATGTGGAACGACGCCTCATCCCAAATTTTTGTATTCTTCGTGATGGTGGTGGCAGCGGCTGAGGTAGCGGTTGGATTGGCCATTATCGTTCTGATGTACCGAAAAGTGCAATCTGTCGATATCAATATCCTAAACAGACTGAAACATTAATAATAACTAAAAACAGCCTCGGCTGCATAGATATATGATTAATTTAGTGTACCTGGTTCCTTTATTTCCTTTAATCGGTTTCTTAATCAATGGAGTCGGTTGGAATAAGCTGCCCCGACAGGCAGGGGGTGTGATAGGAAGTATCGCAATATTGGCCTCTTTTGTTATTTCACTGGGGATTTTTTTGGAGACAAAATCAGATACCTCTGAGGTGGTCTATCTTTTTGAGTTTATACGCTCCGGACAATTGTATATTCCATTTGCTTTTCAGGTAGATGCTCTTTCCGCCTTATTTTTAATGATAATCACAGGAGTAGGTTTTTTAATCCATGTATACTCCGCCGCTTATATGCACGATGACGAGGGGGTGGTGAAATACTTCGCCTTCCTGAACTTGTTCGTCTTCTCTATGCTTTTGCTGGTTTTGGGTGCCAATTATCTGATTATGTTCATCGGTTGGGAAGGTGTAGGGCTCTGTTCCTACCTTTTGATTGGCTTCTGGTACAAAAACAAGGACTATACCAAAGCAGCGAAAAAGGCTTTTGTGATGAACCGTATAGGAGATTTGGGCTTTCTGGTCGGAATGATGTTGCTGTTGTATCATTTCGGTACGCTGTCATTCACAGACTTATTTGCACAGATCAACACAGGAGCGGGCGTTGCTCCGGAAGTTTACAACTGGATCGCTATATGCTTTTTTATCGGAGCTATGGGGAAGAGCGCGCAGTTGCCCTTATATACCTGGTTACCGGATGCGATGGCAGGTCCAACTCCGGTTTCAGCACTTATACATGCAGCCACTATGGTGACCGCCGGTATCTATATGATCGCACGGAGCGGTGTACTGTACAACCTGGCGCCATTTGCATTAGACCTTGTTACTTGGGTCGGAATGGCGACAGCATTGCTGGCAGCTAGTATCGCGCTCAAACAGTATGATATAAAGAAGGTTCTGGCATACTCCACCGTGAGCCAACTCGGTTTCATGTTCATCGCATTAGGGGTAGGTGCCTATACCACTGCAGTCTTCCATGTAATGACACACGCCTTCTTTAAAGCGCTGTTGTTCCTTGGATCAGGTAGCGTAATCCACGCAATGGGTGGAGAACAGGACATTAGAAAAATGGGAGGATTGGGTAAGCATATGCGCGTTACTCAAATCACTTTCCTAATTGGTTGTTTGGCAATCGCGGGTTTCCCGGGATTATCCGGATTCTTCTCCAAAGATGAGATATTAATGACCGCCTTCGCTAAAAATCCGATCTTATTCTATTTGGGACTGGCCGGGGCAATGATGACGGCATTCTATATGTTTAGATTGTATTCCCTTACTTTCCTGGGTTCATTTCGCGGTACAGAAGCGCAAAAGGCTCATTTGCACGAGAGTCCTGCCGCGATGACTATCCCCTTAATCGTATTGGCAATACTTTCAGTAGTCGGTGGTTATATTGGATTGCCGCCCGTGATCAGTGAACACCATATGCTTACCGAATTCCTGGGTGGAACTGTTACCAACGGTTCTATCACTCACTTAGATCATTCTACAGAATGGATGCTCATGGGTATCTCTACCGGATTGGCATTGCTGATGATTATTCTGGCGCTTTCCATGCACAAAAAGCCGGCCTTTGCACCTAATACCGGTTTGGCTAAAGTGCTTGAAAATAAATGGTACGTGGATGAAATATACGATGCGATAATTGTTAAACCATTAATGGGAATCGCGAGATTCTCATATCAGGTGGTTGAAAAGCTGAGTATAGACGGATTCGTAAACGGAATTGGCAAATCAGTAAAATGGGGTAGTGAACGTTTCAGATTACTCCAAAGTGGACAGGTTGGATTTTATGTATTTGTCATGGTTCTGGGAATGCTGATGATATTTGCACTCAGTGTTTTCTGGATCCGCTGATAATTCATTATCCAATTAATTAAATAATTAGCAATAACTGCATTCGTAGCATTTGATTATGATATTGTTAGTACTTCTGATATTGATTCCGTTGCTTACAGGGATGATTTCTTTCCTTGTAAAAGGGAATAATGCACGTATCTGGGCATTACTGAGCTCGTTAGGAACCTTGGTGGTTTCCGCACTACTCTGCTGTAACACTTCAACTGATGTAGTCTCCTGGACGATTCCCTGGATTCCCGGATTGGGAGCCCAATTCAGTTTGTTCGCAGATAATATGAGCGGCCTGCTTTGTCTGCTTACCGGTATTATTATGCCGATTATCATCCTGAACGGCTGGAATAAATCTATTGAGCGACCACATGCTTTTTACGGACTGATGCTGCTTTCACAAGCAGGTTTGATGGGCGTATTTCTGGCCTACGATGCGCTGTTGTTCTATTTTGCCTGGGAACTGGTGCTGATTCCGGTTTATTTCCTTTGCTCACAATGGGGAGGAGAGAGAAGAATCGCGGTAACTTATAAATTCTTCGTTTACACTTTCGCAGGAAGCTTAATGCTGCTAGCAGCTATTATTTATCTGGCATTACAATCTCAAGGTGCTGCAAATAGCTTTAGTTGGGAGAATATCGTTCAAGCAGGACGCTCTTTGCCACAGGCTCAGCAAAACTTTGTATTCTGGTTGATCTTCATCGCCTTCGCAATAAAGATGCCGATCTTCCCTTTCCATACCTGGCAGCCTGATACCTACGAACAGTCACCAGTGCCGGTTACAATAGTGTTGAGTGCGCTGATGGTGAAAATGGGTATTTACGCAGTACTTCGTTGGTTGATTCCGGTAGTACCCGCAGGAGCTGAATTTTGGTCGGATACCGTAGTGGTACTGTCATTAATTGGTATTATTTATGCTTCTTTACTGGCAATGGTGCAGACGGATTTGAAGCGATTGGTAGCATATTCGTCGATCGCCCACATGGGGCTGATGTGCGCCGCTGCTTTTGCTAGATCTGATGCAGGCCTGCATGGTATTGTTGTTCAAATGTTTAATCATGGTATCAATATCACCGGTATGTGGTTGATCATTTCAATGATCGAGAACAGATGGGGTACCAGGGATATGAGAGAATTGGGAGGTATGGCGACCGGTGCTCCCAAGATGGCAATAGCCTTAGTAATCATTGCATTTGCGAATATCGGGTTGCCCCTGACCAATGGGTTTATCGGTGAGTTTATGTTGTTTAATGGTATATTCCAGAGTCAGAACAGCAACCATATTGTATATATGGTGGTAGCAGGTCTCGGAATTATTCTCGGTGCGATCTATACCCTGAATATGGTACGTAAAGTCGCTTACGGCAATCTGGCAGAGCAAAAAATTCAGGGGGATCTGACGACAAATGAATATATCGGACTGGCTGTTATCGTTGGTTTGATCCTGATTCTGGGAGTGTATCCAAAACTCTTACTGGATGCGGCAAGTGGTTTTTCGATATTAATTCCCTGAGTAATAGTAAAATAGGAGTAGATAAAACATAAAAGACCGGAGGGAATCCGGTAGTATAATATTATGAAGGCAATTATAGCGGCAGCAATAGCAGGTGTCATCATGATGTTTGTAAGCGTCTTGGTGAAAGAGAAAAAGCCTATCGTGACATGGGCTACTTTGCTTATGTGCATCCTGTTTGGCGTTAGTATAGGAGAGCTGGCCACAACTCCCAAAGGCGTTGTAGAGCCTCTTTTCAACAATATGATTTTGATCAGTCGAGAAGGGCTGTGGTTCAATATGCTGATGACCGGATGCAGCTTGTTGTATTTGTTACTGGTAAGAAACGAAATTCAGAACGTAGGGAAGTACGTAGCTGAATACACAGCTTTGATCTTCTTTATACTTGTCGGTGTATACATGTTATCGGGATACAGCAGTCTATTAATCCTGTTTCTAGGTATTGAGGTACTTTCCATTCCACAGTATATTTTGGCAGGCAGTGATAGAAAGAGTTTGAAGAGTAGTGAGGCAGCATTGAAGTATTTCTTGATGGGCGCTTTTTCAACCGGTATATTGCTGATGGGTATTGTATTAGTTTACGGCGCCACCGGAACCTTTACCACCTTTGCCACCGATTTTAATGTGCCTTCCCTTTCAGTTTACCTCAGTCATGCAAGTGCTGCTAACGCACTCACCATTACCGGTATTCTGTTTATCATGCTGGCGTTTTGCTTTAAAATATCCGCCGCGCCGATGCATATGTGGACACCCGATGTGTACGATGGCGCACCCACTCCGTTTACTGCCTATATGGCAACGGTAGTCAAAGTAGCTATCTTCTTTGCATTTATTCGTTTGTTCCAGCATTCTTTCGGTGGCTTGAACGATCAATGGATGATTCTGTTGTCGATTATTACTGGAGCCACCTTATTGATCGGTAATATTACAGCGGTATTTCAGCAGAGCGTTAAGCGCATGCTGGCCTATTCCTCAATTGCTCAAGCCGGTTTTATGTTGTTCGCCGTTTTGTCGAACAATGCACTGGCCTCCGAAGGGATCATTATCTATGCTGTGGCGTACACCTTGGCAACAGTTGGGGTGTTTACCGTATTGATGAAGCTTAAGGATTATACCTACGACGGCTTTAATGGGCTAGCTAAGAAAGACCCCATGTTGGCTTTTGTGACAACCATATTCATGCTTTCTCTGGCAGGTATACCACTGACCGGTGGATTTATGGCTAAATATTATGTGCTGCAAGCTGCAGTATTGCAAGGACAATTGTTCTGGCTAGTGATATTCGGGTTGTTGATGGCCACAATCAGTACTTATTATTACTTTAGAGTGATCATTGCAATGTATTTTAAGCAAGGTGAGCCAGAGTTCGCTTCCGAAGTTAACCCGTTCGATAAAGCACTGTTGGCGATCACCTGTGCTCTGATCATCTTGTTGGGAGTAGCTCCGCAGCTTTTCCTAAACAGCATTTAGTTCCTGTTGACGGACAATCGGGGGTTTAACTAATTGTCCTATTTCACATATTTTTGCTGCGATTATGGCAAACGAGAATAAATTACAAGCTATTATAGCTCATTGTAAAGAGTACGGATTTATATTCCCCTCCAGTGAGATTTACGACGGATTGAGCGCTGTGTACGACTATGGTCAGCACGGCGCGGAGCTGAAGCGGAATATTCGTGATTATTGGTGGCGTTCCATGACCCGTATGCATGATAATATTGTAGGTATCGATGCTGCGATCTTTATGCATCCAACCACGTGGAAAGCATCGGGACACATAGATAATTTCTCCGACCCCATGATTGATAACCGGGATAGCAAGAAGCGCTATCGGGTAGATCATCTGATCGAAGCACATGCCGAGACTTTGGATGCGGAGAGATCTGAAGCCTTGCTGGTCCGAATGAATCAGTTGCTGGAAGCTGATGATTATACCGAACTGAAATCGTTGATCGAGGAAGAGAAAATAGTTTGCCCAGTTAGCGGCACTGGAAATTGGACCGATATCAGACAATTTAACCTGATGTTTGCAACCGAATTTGGAGCCGTTGCAGATCAGGATGAGGATAACACGGTTTATTTGAGACCGGAAACAGCTCAAGGTATCTTCGTCAATTTTTTAAACGTACAAAAGACAGGCAGAATGAAAATACCGTTTGGCATTGCTCAGACGGGAAAGGCCTTTCGGAATGAAATTGTAGCCAGAGGATTCATCTTTAGAATGCGTGAATTTGAGCAGATGGAGATGCAGTTTTTTGTACGCCCCGGGACGCAAAAAGAATGGTACGAATACTGGAAGGAAGTACGCTTGAAATGGTTGCTTAGTCTGGGAATTGCACCCAACCGTTTTCGTTTTCACGACCATGTAAAATTGGCGCATTATGCCGACGCAGCCTGCGATATCGAGTACGAGTTTCCCATGGGATTCAGGGAATTAGAAGGTATTCACAGTCGAACTGATTTTGACCTAAAAAATCATCAGCAATACAGCAAGAAGAAACTTCAGTATTTTGATAATGATCTGAATGAAGATGGGAAGCCGTATGGCAACTACATTCCTTATGTGGTGGAGACATCGATCGGTTTGGATCGGACTGTGATGATGCTTTTGAATGAAGCATATGAGGAGCAGGATTTGAGCACGGAAGAGCGTGCAGATAGTCGCACCGTTTTGAAATTCCCCCCATTCTTAGCTCCTGTAAAACTGGCCGTTCTGCCCTTGGTAAAGAAGGATGGGCTGCCGGAGATTGCCCGCAAGTTGATGGATGATTGCAGAGAAGAATTCAATTGTTTTTACGAGGAAAAAGATACTATCGGAAAGCGTTATCGGAGGATGGACGCGATCGGAACACCGTTTTGTGTGACGATTGACCATCAGACTAAGGAAGATCAGACCGTGACGATCAGATACCGTGATAGTATGAATCAGGAGAGAATTCACATCGACAAAGTGAAGCAACTGGTTAAAGATCAGTTGACTCCAATCAAGCCATAAAGCTTATTGAAAGTATTATTTTTGATGCAGCACTAAATCGAGTTTGGCAACAAGCTCTTTTAGCAGTGCTGCATCATTATGATGGCTATTTACCCCCACGGCATATGCACTGTACTGTCCGAGCAGAAGCAAGCAATGCTCAATCCGCGAAGCTGTCAAACGACGGGCCACAGCGATTGATTCCTTAGCTTTTGAGGGGTATTGACCTATCAATGTAGCGAGTTCATTATCCGGTTTGGATTGCGCATACCATGCCCTGTAAAGTTTACTGAAATGATTATAGAATGCGCCAATTACCAGTACCATGGGGATTGTTTTGGTGTGCGTGGCAAAATACTGGAGCATGGGAAACAGGCGGTTTCTATTGCCATTAGTCAGCACTTCAGCGAATTCGAAAATGTTATACTCCCGACTAATCCCTATATATCGTTCGATCAGATCTGCGGTAAGACTAGCCCCTTCTGTAACATTGATTCTTACCTTGTCCAGTTCGTTAGCGATTTTTTGTAAATCCTCTCCAAGATGATTTGCTAACAATTCTGCTTCGGCATGACCGATGGCGAGGCCTATTTCTTTTCCGTAATGTTGAATCCAAGCTGGAACTTGTTCTTCCCGCAATTTATCAGATGTAAATCGAACCCCCTTTTCTTTGATCAACTGTGTCAGTTTGAGTCGGGCGTCGACCTTTTTCTGACGGTGTTCAATGACTAGAATGGTGGTAGGGGAGGGATGTTCCAAATACCCGGAAAGTTTGGCCAAGTCGTCCATTCTGTTGGCTTCTTTTAGGATGACTACCTGTCGCTCCGCAAACATTGGAAACCGTCTGCAGGCGTTCACGACGTCCGACCAGCTGGTGTCTTTACCGTATAAGACCATTAAATTGAAGTCGCGCTCTGCAGGGGTAAGAACAGAATTTTCAAACCAATCAGTAATCCGGTCGATATAGAACGATTCTTCGCCATCGATCAGATAGACTGGTGCGAAGTTTTTCTGCTGTAGTGACTGGATGAGTTTTTGAAAATCTGCCTTCATGATCGGGAACTGTAAAAGTTTAGACTAAATAACAAATTTACAGGAGCATGCAAATTGGGAAAAAATCTCCCCGTTACCAACTCGGTTTTTATGCGACACATGTGAAGTGGAAGAAAAATTCATGTTTAATCATGAATAGCTGAGTTCGTATTTATAAATGGTTAATCGGAAAAAATAAATTGGCTCGGCTGGCCTGATTATTATTGCTGCTTAACAACTAGTGTTATATTTGTATGTACATAAACATTAATAATAAGGAATATGGAAACTAATCAACCAGGTTATATACCTCCTAAAGAAACTGAGTCTAGTTTCGACCAACCCCGTCCACGTAAGAATAATACCTGGATTTATCTAGTCATTATTGCTGTATTGTTGATTTCAAACATCTATTTCTTTTTCAACAGGCAAACACTTACAGAGCGCACCCTCGTTGCAGAGTCTGAAGTGGCAATAGCTGATTCTGCCCGATATGCAATAGAAAACGATTACAAAGCAGCACTTGCGCGATTGGATGATCTGGTTTCGAGGAATGCTGCTTTAAATCAGGAAATCAGCGATAAAGACGGGGAAATTGAACGGATGAAGAAAGAGCTGCGTTCTATAATGGCAAATAAGAACGCTACAGCAGCAGATTTGAAGCGTGCACGTACCTTAATCGGAGAGTTGAATGCAAAGGCACGCAGCTATGAGGAGCGTATAGCAGAGCTGGAAGGAGAGAATCAAAAGCTTACAGAGGTGAATACAGTGTTGACTCGCGAAAAGGATTCTATTGCGATAGAATCTGATAACATCAAGCGTTTGGGATCTGTATTGCATGTCAATAATATCAGAATGTTACCAATCGATGTACGCAAAAGTGGTAAGGAAAAGGAAACTGGCAAAGCTAAGCGAGTAGATATATTCAGGATTTATTTTGATATCAATGAAAACCGATTGGCGGATGACGGTCGAAAGGAATTGTATCTCCGTATTACGGGTCCGGACGGAAGGTTGTTGAGTAATGCGGCCTATGGATCGGGCATTACAACTGATGCAGAAGGAGGTAGTTTGAATTATACCTTGCTGAAGGAAGTGGATCTGACCAGAGGGGTTCCGGTGAAGGATGTAATGGTCGACTGGCGCCAGGAAAGTGACTATCAGAAGGGAACGTACAAAATTGCCATCTATAATGAAGGCTATTTGATAGGTACCGGGAATGTGGTACTGAAATAGTAGTTTGGACAACGGTAACTTAACAATAATATAATTTACCAATAGGTGAATTAGGATTCCATACTCGTATTTTTGTCGGATTATGGAACCACTGCCAGCTAAAATATTAGTAGTTGACGACGAGCCTGATATTGTAGCGCTGATCAGCTATAACCTTCGAAATAAGGGATATCTTGTTGAAACTGCCAAAGATGGGGTCGAGGCGATTGCAAAGGCTAAGACCTTCTTTCCTGATTTGGTATTACTAGATAAGATGATGCCTAATAAAGATGGAATAGCGACATTGAAGGAGTTGCGTCAGATGCCTGATTTTGTGGATGTAGCGATTATATTCCTGACAGCGGATACCGATGAAAAATCTGAAATTGAGGGATTGAAGACAGGTGCAGATGACTACATTACAAAGCCGATAAAGCCCGAGTTGTTGCTGACTCGTATAAATACAGCGTTAAGGCGTATTCGTAAGGAGGAGGAAAGTGAACAGAAGCTTGTGTTTGGAGATTTGGAAATAAATAAGACGAAGTTTACGGTCTATTATAAGGGGACAGAAATCTTACTTGCCCGTAAGGAGTTTGAGCTGCTGGTGTTATTGGCTTCACGTCCTGGTCGTGTTTTTTTGCGCAACGAGATACTACAACTGGTATGGGGAGCGGATGTAATTGTGGGAGATCGGACCATCGATGTGCATGTGCGTAAAGTAAGACAGAAAATGGGTCTGGATGTAATCCGAACCGTAAAGGGTGTTGGTTATAAGTTCGAAATGTCGTAACTTTAGTTATTATGTCATTTTTGGAAACTAAAAATATTTCCCCGCGTAATCTATCACTGATTAGCGCGGCGATACTTGCTATAGCAAATGCTATATTAAGTTTTGTATTGCGTCCGCAATGGGAGATTGCGTCGATTGTATTTGCGGTTACCTTTTTGGTAGTGTACATTCTGTATTATTATACTTTAGATCGCTTTATTTATCGTAAGATTAAGTTGATCTTCAAGTTCATATATCGGACCAAGGCGACTAAGAAGGAGGAGTTTTTCAACGAACATATTTTGCCGCGGAAATCGTTGGAGGAAGTGAGTAAGGATGTGGAACGATGGGCTTTACGTCAGCGCGATGAAATAGATATGTTGCAGAAGAATGAGCAATTCAGAAAGGAGTTCTTGTCCAACCTAGCTCATGAATTACGGACACCGATTTTTACTGTTCAGGGATATATTGAGACGTTGATGGATGGGGCTTTGGATGATCCGGAGGTCAACCGAAAATTCTTGAGCAATGCTGCGCGAGGCGTTGAAAGATTGGTTCAATTGGTTGACGATTTAAATCAGATTTCCAAATTGGAATCGGGTAAGATTCCGATTGTCAAGGAGAATTTCAAAATTCAAGATTTGATCAGGGAAGTATATGAGGAATTGTCGATGCATGTCAAAGAGCGGGAATCAAAATTTGAGTTAAAAAAGGGTACTGAATCGAGCTTACAGGTTTATGCAGATAAGCATAAAATTCGTCAAGTACTGGTGAATCTTATCGAAAATGCGATCAGGCATGGTATTCCTACCGGAACAATTACGGCTGGTTGTTACACGATGGATGACCAGCATGTATATATTGAAATTTCGGACGATGGGCCGGGAATAGCGGAGGATCATCTGCCTCGGATATTTGAAAGATTTTACCGGATCGACCGCAGCAGGAGTCGTAAAAGTAATGGTGGCACGGGTTTAGGATTAGCTATTGTGAAGCATATAATTGAGGCGCATGGTGGCACGGTCACTGTGAGAAGCAAGCCGGGTGTTGGATCCTCATTTGGTTTTACCCTTGAAAAGGCTAAGGAATAGATATCGAAAGTTTGCAATTAAAAAGAAATAAAAAAAAAGCGCAAGAAATATAAAAACTGTATTAACTTTGCGCGAAATATTTTAGGAGCGTTATGTTTGCGATTGTAACTATAGCTGGACAGCAATTTAAAGTTAGAAAAGACCAGGAATTGTTTGTTCACCGTTTGGCCGGTAATCCCGGTGATAAAGTTCAGTTTTCACAAGTACTGATGACAAGTAACGACGGAACTGTTCAATTTGGTGGAAGCACAAAAGTGGAAGCTGAAATTCTGGATCATCTGAAAGGTGATAAGGTGATAGTATTTAAGAAGAAGCGCCGTAAGGGCTATCAAAAATCTAACGGTCACCGTCAGTATTTAACTAAGATCCGTATTAACGGAATTGTTTAATTTATTTTTTTGTAATTTAGTAATCTGAATAAAATAAGATGGCACACAAGAAAGGTGAAGGTAGCGTAAAGAACGGTCGTGATTCGCAAAGTAAGCGTTTGGGTGTAAAAATTTATGGTGGGCAACCGGCTATCGCCGGCAATATTATTGTGCGTCAGCGTGGCACACAATATCATCCTGGTGATAATGTAGGTCTTGGCAGAGACTTTACAATTTTCGCATTGAAGGATGGAGTAGTTGAGTTTCGAAAAACCCGCAGCAAGACTTTGATTTCCGTTAAGGAAGTAACAGCGACAGCCGAGGCCTAACCCCCCCGGCTGTTTTGCCATATAGGTTTTTTGTTTAACCCTTAAATTCACAGTT
>CAZWPF010000051.1:0-19519 GCA_964636205.1 uncultured Chitinophagaceae bacterium
GTAGCCCAAGGCTCCGTTTTCCAACATCTGCCGTACCACGCTGTATTCATTGTGCGTCGTCAGTGCCAACACCCTGAGTTCTGGAAAACGTTCCTTGAGTTCCTTGCAGAAATCTACTCCGTTGATATCCGGCAAGCCTACATCGAGGAGCACTACATCAGGTTTCCAGAAACCGATGGAGTTCCGGCATTCGGACGCACTATGTGCCACACCGATTACTTTCGCGATGCCTGATTCTTCAATAAGACTTTTCAGCCCATCGGTGAGGATTTTATGGTCGTCTACAATGGCTACCTTAATCATGTTATTCATTTTTTGTCAATTCCAGTTCCACATGTACTTCGGTTCCCTCACCTGAAGAAAATATATCCAATTTACCCTGAAATGCATCTACCCGCTGCCTGATGTTGCGCAATCCCATCCCTTCGGAAGCGGTATGCTGATCGAACCCTTTTCCATCATCCTGCACCGTGAAGGAAATCCGATCAGGCTCCTGCACCAACTGCACGTTGATATGCTCAGCCTCGGCATGTTTCAGGGCATTGTTGACCAGCTCGTGGATACAGCGGTACACCATTATTTCCAGTTTGTTGGACAAACGGGATTCATCCCCGAAATAGTGGAAATCCGCTGTCGGGATCGCTGCACAAAAATCGGCCAATGAAACTTTCAATCCGTACCTCAGCAGCGACTCCGGCATCATATGGTGTGCCACCCTGCGGAGCTCTTGTATGGAATCGTCCAGCATGCCCAGGGCCGTCTGGAAACGGGTCACGTCCACCCCCTCCAGCAGGGCATCGCCTTTTACCTGCGGTAAGTTCATCTTCACGGCAGATAGCATACCGCCCAAGCCATCGTGCAGGTCTTTGGCCAAGCGGGTGCGTTCGGCGGACTCGCCATCCAGTGTGGCCTGTACGGCGACCAGTTGCTTTTCCTGCTCCAGCCGTTGGCTTTCTTCCTCGGCAAGTTTCCGACGGCTCACAGCCAAGCGATAGCGGATAAAGGCGAATGCCAATAAGACTAAAAGGATAACTGCACCGGCAATACCGAGCCAGATATAAAGTTGTCGTTGTTTCTCCAATGCGCTTATTTTGAGTTCTTTCTTTTCGGTTTCGTATTTCACTTCCATTGCCGAAAGGGAGTTTTGGTAATTTTCGTTACTGTATCGGTCTAAGGTTTCCGCATATTTAGTCATATACTCGTGGGTAAGCTTCGGATTTCCAAGGAAAGCGTTGGCCGTTGCCAAGTTTGAGTAGATGCTTCGGGTAATATTGATATCTGTCGAATCAATTGCCAGTGCCTCTAATGCCGCTTCGATGGATTGTTCGTATTCTCCCTGATAGAAATAGATGTTGGAAGTCAGCTCTATGGCTTCAGCAGTGTAGTGGTCAAACCCCAGTTCTTTGGCCTGTTTGACCGCTTGTTTTGCCAGTGGCAATGCCGTAGCATAATCATCGTGGTAATAGTGAACTTTTGCCAGTGTTTGTCGGGCTTTGTTCAGGAAAAGCATATTGTCCGTTTGTTGAAACAATTCGATTGCTTTTTCGGCATAATCTATGGATTCCTCCATAGGTGCTTCCCGATAAAGGCCGATATCGCTTAAAGCCGTATAAACACTTCCCAACCCATCTTTGTCATCGGTTTCTATAGCCAATTGCTCTGCCTTTTTGTAGTAAACCAATGCCTGTTCGTAATTGTTCATGATCTGATAAGCTCCCGCTATATTTGAATAAATCAAACTCAGTCCGTTGATGTCTTTTTTTGATTCGAGCCATTTAGCTGCTTTTTGATAATTGTCAATAGCCTCGTTATACAGGCTTTGTTGTCGGTAGATATTGGCATACGAATTATATATGGAAGCCTGCATCCGGTAATCATCCAGATTTTCGACAATTGGTCTGGCTTTGTCAAGATATATGAATGCCGTATCGTACACGCCGTCCATATAATAGGATATGCCTATATTTTTAAGGAACGTTGCGGTCATCTTTTCGTCTCCGGTTTTTTCGGAAAGGGCCAACCCCTGTTTTCCGAAAGCAATGGATCGGTCAACATCGATACTGTTATAAAACCAATTGAGGTCATCCAATATTTTAATCCGTTCTTCGTCCGTCAGCGTCTTCGTTGCCAATACCTGTTCCAGCGAATCCAGGTTCTGTCCGAAACTTATAACCGGCACAAATACTATCAGCAGATATAGTGATAAATGAGATGTCCGCTGTATTACGCTATGTATATTTCTTTTCATCATCCTGTTTAGTTATTCAGGTTTATTCCAATTGTTCATTGTACAAAGGTAAAGGTAAACAATCCTGCTAAAAACCCCCTTTGGGGGGTATTGGGAGAAGTTTTGCCACTTTACCTTTGTTGTTATCAAATGGAGGAGAATGGTCAATATAAACTGAAAACCCTCATTCGTATAAAAATTATAAACTATAAAAATAAAAAAAATGAAAGTAACAATCAGAAAAATAGGCATAATGTTCTTGGCAGCGGCTACGTTGATAAGCTGCTCCAAAGACGACGGAAATAATAACGGAGAACCAAAAGCGGAGAAAGGCTATGCTACGGGAAAGGTGGTTGATGGAAAAGGCAATCCTATTGCCGGTGCAAAGATATACCTTGACAATGAGCCGTTTTATGATTCTTATTTGACTGGCACTACCGATGAAAATGGCAACTATAAAATCAAGGTATTCCAGGGAGCATGGGTAGCATACGCTAATTTCAAGAAAGAATACAATGGAAAAACGTATTCCGTTCAGGCATATCCCGACAATACCGATCCGATTTCGGAAGACGGAGGTGTTCGCAACTTCACGTGGAAACTGGAGGGGGTCGATCCTGATGACGATTATTTTTATGGAGGACGAGTTACCGTACATTCTGCCAACAATTTTTATGAGGATGACAAAGACATTGAATTAGTCTTTACGCCAAGCGGCCCCCTGATTGACGGTTCGGAAGGTAAGAAGCTCGTGTTGCGATACGGTGAGCATTACTGGGAAAAATACGGTTACATAGAGGATATTCCCGTAGGGCGCTATATCGTGACAGCCGTATTAAAGAAATCGGGAGGCGATATACCTCTCACTATCCAAAACTGGCACACCAAAGACGATTTCGTTTCGGACTTTCAACTGGATTTTATACCGGACCGTTCAGATTTCAGACCGGTAACGAAAGCTGCTATCGTCATCGGTTATTAAAAATGTGTAACAATTAAAAATAAAGGTTATGAAAACTACACTTCAAACAACAATCGGAAAAACATTCCTCATCCTCTTGGCGGCAGTGGCTTTGGCAAGCTGTACCAAAGACGATGACATCAATCCCGACGGAAATGAAAGCGGTGACTTATTACTTGTAGAAGAAAAGGTAAATGGGCAAACGCTGTTAACGTACGAGTACGATGAGCGAAACCGGGCAATCGTTTGGACACAATATGTCAATGGAGAAATCCATACGATCCATAGCTTCACTTATGATGACAGCGATCGTATGATTGCTCAGGAAAGAAAACATAACGGACAGGTTTTCTTAAAGGAATCCTATTCGTACGAAAGTGGTGAACGACCGGTCTCCGGTGTTTGGACTTATATAGGAAATAGCGGAAATGTATCAACCGTGTCAACCGTTCAGTACACCTATGACCAAAACACAGTTACCGAAACCGTAGATATCGAAGATGTTGGGACGATTATTAATTCTTATGTATTCGATAGTAAAGGAAATTCAATTCAGCATAAAATAGGTCAAGGAGTTGTTGACTACGGAGATTTTGATGGTAAGTCTGGTGTCTATGAGCGACATCCGTGGTCATGGAAGACACTACAAATTAACAATTACCAATCGGTCAAAACAACAGCAGCAGGTATGGTCATTTCAGACCATATCTACAAATACACCTACAACGATGCCGGTTACCCCATAAAAGCAGAAGTGTATGACCGTGCCACAAATGAACTAATAGAAACCCGCGAATACACCTACAAAAAAGCAAATTAAAAACAGAAGCAATGAGAATAATACTCCAAAAAACAATAGGGTTACTTTTTATAGTAACCGCTCTGGCTTCCTGTTCAAAAAACGATGACACCGAAAATAAGGATAAGGAATACGGGCAATATGTTAAAATGAAAATAGACGGTGCGAAGTGGGAAACCGATGGTTCTTTTGACGTTAAATTCGTGGAGCAGGGCTTGGGTGTTGATGATAACTCTGGTGAGTACAATCTATTGCTATCTGCCATGCAATCGGGTGAAAGGGAGACATTTCACATTACCCTTCGTTTGCCCTTTGACAAGATTGACAACCCCATCGGGTCGTACCCCGTAGCTTCGGATGCTGCACAATCAGGGATGATGACCGGTACCGCTGAAATAAACTATTACAACAAAGCCACTTCCGAGGTTATTTTCTCGTCCCGTACCGATCCCAAAGGGTCGCCCCCGGTTGGCACATTAACCATCACCGGTTTTGAAAAAGGGGACGGTGCTTTTGCCCAAAGACAGATCAATTGGCTAAAAGGTACTTTTACCGTTACACTCAAAGGCACGGAAAAAGGATACAAGACCGGTGAAATCATTGAAATAACAAACGGCGAGTTTGAAATGCCCAATGCATTACACCATATAGAATTATAAATTAAAACATATAAAAATGAAAAACATAATCAGAAAAATGACAGGCTTATTTTTTATAGCCATAGCAATTGCATCCTGTTCTAAGGATGACACCAAAAATAAGGAAAGCAAAGGTGAATGTTGGTACAAAATCACGATTGACGGGCAGACGACGCTCCCAAACCGCTTCGGGCAGGACAACATCATCTTAAATTCCTCCTCATATCCTGCGGAAGGAGATGCAGGGTTTCTTCTTTCGATTGTACAAACAAAAGCGAATGGATCAAGAGATCCGGTATTCGATTTCTCGTCTGACGGAGCCCAGTTCAATGGTGAAACCCCTGTGGGCACAACTTACACGGCCAATTTCTTTCATGCATTACAATTAAGTGCTCCGGAGCTTGACGGGTTTGAATATGACAAAGGACGGTTTAGTAATAAAGGGGAGATTACCCTATCCGTCAAGGAGAACTCTGACCAACAGATACGGTTCCATATTACCGGAACGGTCATGAAATGGGAAGGCGGCGTAGAAAATCCACAAGAGGTTGCGCTGGTGCCCGTCGAAGCCGAATTTACCATTGGTCGTTCCAATTACTTTGAAACCACTTCTGGGGGTGTGTTTGCGGCGGGTGTCGACTGCGAATGCAAAGAATAATAATCATAACTCATTTTTACCATAAATATTAAAACGATGAAAAAAGCAATCTTTACCCTTCTGGCGGTCGTGATCGCCTTCGCTGCCCAGGCGCAGCAATTTCAGAAAGGAACCACTACGGCCAATCTCGGTATCGGATTGGGAACTGCGTTGGGCGGTCTCGGAAAAGCGCGGCCTGCGATTTCCGTATCCGTCGACCACGGTATGTGGGATATAGGTGGCCCCGGCGTGATCAGCCTTGGTGGCTACATCGGCAATACCGGCTACAAGTATACAAGCGGCAGCTATACGTACAAGTGGAACTATACCATTGTTGGAGTTCGCGGAGCTTACCATTACAATGGTTTTACCAGCGTGCCAAAGCTTGACGTCTATGGTGGCGCCATGCTCGGCTACAATATCGCCAAGTATTCCTCAGACGGGGATGATGCTTCCTATGCCGATAGCTACGGCAGCGGTCTTGGTTTTACCGGATTTTTAGGCGGGCGCTGGTTCTTCTCCGATCGATTCGGCGCTTATGCGGAATTGGGGTACGGCGTATCCGTACTGAACGCGGGCGTTACCTTTAAGTTTTAAAGAAGCAGGAATACACCCTGGTCTCCTTTTCGAACGTCAACCCTCTGAAAATTTTCGGAGGGTTGACGTTAATTCAGTTTTAGCGTTTTTGACTACAAGATTTTAACCGTATAACTTTCCTTTAATAATCACAATATAGTATCAATCTTTACTTCAACCCCGTCTTGCGTTTCGGTCAACGTGACCAAATCGTATATATGTTCCCATTGCAACTGGCCCGGATAGCTTTCTTTCACCTCGATGGCATCCACGAGTTCTAAATAGCTCTCTATTGATTTTCCATCCATATCCCACAGTTCCGTATCAAAATTGGTAATGAACACAAAAGCCTGTCGCAATGTCCATCCGGGCAGTGATATTTCAGTAACGCCATGCCCACAGGCTTCGCAGGGCCCCAAATCAGTATACGTATATCGGATTCCATTTTTATAGGTATAGGAGCTGCGGTTACAGAATCGCTCGGTCTTGCCTTCGTTTCTTTCTTCAACAATAGTAGATAACTGGCTGAAATAATCAATCATTCGGGCAGTGAGATTGGTCGGAAATTCCAGTAAGTAAGTATTTAAAACGTATCCCCTTTGCCTGTTGCCAAATTCAATCAACATCCATTTTGAGAGAGATTTATACACCTTAGTTGCCGTGTCGGATGGAAAGGCAAACAAGGGATGAGCTACCATTTCCGGTCGTACTTCGATAATGTTGACTTCCGTTCCATAGCTCAACGTATCCAGAACAGTCTGGGCAGATGGTGCGGTATAAACGGGCACTCCCTTTCTGTTCCATATATAGTGAAGGGGCGTCTCCTGTGCGTTTAACCAAAGAGGCGCCCCACCGAGGAATGTAAGGATATAGGCAATCAAAAGTCTCATACAAAAACTGCATTTTAATGATTATTACAAAAGTATGAAGGCTCGTCAACAATAAAAATCCTTGAAAACAAGGATTTCAAAGCTTTTCCGATTACCGTAATTTTGGACTATTAAACGACACATCAATACGCATATGAAAATTTATTTAGCGTTTATTCTACTGCTTTCCGCCGTATTTTCAAGCTATGCACAGGAAAAAGGCGATAGCCTGTCTTATCCCGACCTCATCCCCATAGTGGAAAACGGACTTTATGGTTATTGTGATAAGGATAAAAAGGTCATCATCGAGCCACAGTTTGAAGGGGGCACGTTTTTCGGGGAAGATCTGGACTTCTACGACATTAAAGACCCCAAAAAGAAAATATTTGGAAGCAGCACCTATGCTACCGTGTGGCAGGATGGACAACGGATGCGTATCGATACAAAGGGAAACGTGGTCTACCGGTATAATCCGGATGATTTTAATGAAATCCGTCCGAAAGAAAGCATAAACGAGTCAATCAAGCATTCTTATGAAAAGTTCCAGGACGACCAGACTCTGCTATGGGGAGTGCACGATATAGCAACAAGCGAGGTGTTGATTCCTGCACGGTACAATATTCATGAAGAATTATATTCCTACTTCCACATACCCCAGTATCCACTGATCCTGGTTTCATCACCCCGTGGTGGGAGTAAATTCTACGTTGGGCTGAATGGAACGGAATACATTATCCGACCAGAAAATGAGCCTGAACCAAAATAATGATCGCAGTATAGATGAGCGTATTTACAAAAGATAATTTCCCGGAAATAAAATCCGAACCCAACTGGTTCTGGACCTGGTGCATCCGGATCGTGTTTTTTCCACTATTCGGTTCGCTTGTTTTATGTTTTTACATCATTCCCTTTGCTTTTTATATTGATGGCACGATTGAGGGTGGGCAGCTCTTCGCTTTCGGCATCATCTACTATCCGATCGTGATCTGGCTGAGCTATATCGCCGTACGATACCTAAAACGTATCAAAAGCAAGGCGGTCAGATGTATCAGCGTAAACCGGGACGGGATTTTTTATGAGCAGTTAGACGGTACCGTTGAATCTTTGTTGTATAGTCAATTGGAGAAATCATCGGATGATTTTAATATTTATGATGTCTTTATAGGTTCAAACCTGGTATACACAGGAACTTCAACATATCGGCAGACATTTTTGAAGGTTTTTCTGAAAGGCAACGAACAAAAGGTACGACCCTTTCATCCGGATGTGGCTTATAGTTATTACGCTGGAAATAGCCGAACATTGAGGAGCCACTTTATACAGGGAGTCACGCTTTTTCGTCCCGATCTGCGCATCGCACCCAATGTTTATTCGGAATTTTCTATCCATCCCGAAACCTTTGAATTTGACAGAAAAGTATATTGGCAAGCTATTATCTTGGCGATTATTTTCATCATTTTATTATTTATCGGTATCGAATGGTATATGAAATACCGCTTTGGGTATTCCTTAATTTTTTAAGGATCGGAGATATATGAATATTAAACCATCAGTTAGTAAAATATAATAGTATGGCAGGTTGGATTATTTCATTGGTTGGGTTTATTATACTCTTCAATGTGGTTGGCAAACAGCAGCGAAAGGGTAAAAACGTACTCCCAATACGTAAAATAGTAGCCTGTATCCTGTGCTTCCATATCAACTGGATAGGGAGTTTGTTATTGTACGAACCCGTTATGCAGGTTTTTGATATCAGTACGGACAGCTTTATGAATATGAACGGTTTTGTTACTGCGACGGTTATCTGGATGGTGATCGCCATCATCGTGTTGGTGGTAACCTCCTATGCGAAAGAACTGTTAGGCTCGCTTTACGGCACGGTGCGAACCACTCAAAAGGTATTTTTATTTCTGCCGGTTATCCTGCTTATCGTGTTTTTTGTCGCAGCAAGCTTTAAATGATATAATGGAGACAAATGATAGAATGACATTGGATGTACAGTTAGGGTAATTAAAGGAACAAAGTGACTAATACAAGCAACATATGAAAAGTAATCCACGTTCTGTGGGCGACGCCTTCGAACTCAATCTCTGGCAAAAGCGTCAGGCCACGCTGCTATATCATTTTGCGTCGCTGGAGTACCTGAAAGGGCTGAAACTGCGCATCGATGCACTGATCAGTGGTGCAGACGTTATGCTCGACGATGCCCAGGTACAACGACGTGATGCTGTGATCGTCAACAAGCGCCGGGGCGGCCGCAACACTCCAGCCAACTGGGCGAAGTGCGGTTTCCCGCCGTTGTTGGATTTCCAACAGAAGACGGCGAAGCAAATTGCTAAGCGTACGCACGAAGCTTATAGCATCACCGGTGCGTATCAGTGCGCCCGGATGCTAAGCGAGTTTTCAATGCGGTGCGCAACGGAAGAGGAACAATCAGCGTTCGAGGAACGCTCAGAGAAAGTTTATAAGTACGCGTATTATATCGACGATGTGATGAATCGTTATCAGCACTGGAACGACGGCATCGTCTACAACATATGGATGGGAGTCGAGAGCGAATACCCTTCACTGTGTATCCGGCGCCACGCCGACCTTTTTCCTCGTCTACCAAAATTCCGGGTATGCACCGATGTTATCGCCAAAATCGGCAAGCGCCCGCCGCGAACTGGCGTGTATGCAGCCCAAGACGACCCATACGCTACCTTGCAGTTTGGATGGACAGGGGGGGGATTCGGGCGGTTCATTGGACCAGTGCGTGACGTTCAATGATCTGGGGCTTTCTGCCATAAATGCCGTCGGCAGGGATAACCTTTGGAACGAAAGTAGCGAACTATTGGAGTTTGTAAAAAAGCACTATTTCAAGCAGTTTGAAGATTATCTCCGTGAAGAGCGGGGTTCACGTTTTACTCCTGAGCATCTGAATGACGCTTGAGCATCTGAATGACGCTGGTTGGGCAACTGCATTTATTTCGGCTTGCGGTACCGCTACACGCCCCTGCAAGTGGATCTATGTTGAGCGGGTCAACGACGAATACGAAGAAGTCGATGACAACTTTCAAAGCAAGCTTTAAATGACATAATGGAAACAAACTATAATAAGCTATTCATTTACTAAGCCTATAAAAATTATAAACAATGAACGAATATCATTTTAAATACCAGAACAATAAAGGAGGAAAGTATTTCCTGTTAGCCATTTTCGGCGGCTTCCCGATCATTCCACCCAGTATTTTTCTGCTTGATTATATATCCTGGATTTTTTGGATCACCATCCCGTTGACTATTTTTTTGATGGTTTATGGTCTTTGGAAGTTTCACAAAACATCCAGAGGCAGTGATATCATCACGGTTGACAGCGAAGGGTTTACTTCCAAAGACTACGGTCGGGTGCTTTTTAGCGACATCCACAGTATTCCACCCTTTGGTGCATTACAGGCACCACCACCCTCCATGCGGATCAGGTTGAACAATGGGAAAAAACTGGTTTGGCAACTCAATGCCAATAACCCCAAAGGCAAAGATGATGCGCTCATTTTTACCGCTTTTCGGGAAGTGTTGTTGGAGCATCTGAAGCAGCAAACACAAGCAGCATCTCCTGAAATTTCGGTGGAGGCTACCCAAGAGGGCGACGTCGAGGCTATTGCGGATAACCCAACACGGTCAGAGTCAATAAAGGCTCCTGCGGTGCAAGCCGAAGTTATCGAGCAGCTGGAAAGGCATAAAAAACGGGATGTAAACTACAAATATATCACCATTCCTATCGGGCTGGCATTCGCGATCCTGGCGTTCGTGCGCACCTGCGGAACAGATATGATCCGTGAACAGAAGAACAAAGAATTTGAAGGCGTCCGTAATGCCATTCTTCGTGAGGAAACGGATTACCAAGACAACGTGCAGGAAGCGATACGTGTGGCAAAAACGTACGTACGGAAATTTGGCCCTATAGATCTGTTCACCAATGATCCGGAGAGTAGGATAGCGTATATACCTGATATCAATAAAGATCCATATATCCCCGAAATCGAGGTTTTTGGTCTACGCCGGGTGGAGGATAATAAGAAACTGGAAGCCTATATTGAGCATCCAGATAGTGTTGATTATTTGCTGATGGTCTCCAAGCCGTCCCTTGGGTTCGCCACCGTTATGCAGGAAAGTGTATTCAGCAAAGCGGATAGTACAGCTGCCGTGGTTTATTTGGCGGTTTATAATCCGTACGAATCGCTTCCGAGCAGTTTCCGTAATAAGTCTGATACGACGTTCCGCCCGATACAATACACCTCCTCGATCCAAATACCTAAAGTGGGAAAATTAACCGGGAAGCTACTGGAGAATATGGACTTTGCCTCCGTCCGGGCCATCCTCCAACAATACAAGAAGACTTATTTCTATATGGCGGTCAAGGAGCGGGACGGCATAACACCCGAAAGATTTGAAGAGCTGAAAAAACTGGTAATCGCGAATTTTGACGAACACGAAATTCCTGCAGATCAATTTCAGAGTAAACGTTTTAATGAATAGGAGTCTATTCATGTAAGCAGTCCGGCGCTTTTTAACGGCACGAGGAGTTTAAAAAAGTAACCCATGATGATATGAGAAACGACACAAAGCTAAGGGTAGCCGCAATCTTTTTATTTATACTGTGGAAGCAGCTTGCCGTTGCACAGGCAATTTTCACGGTAGATGGGTTCGCCAAAGAATATTACGGGAAAATTGAGATCAGTGACACGACAGAAGTGATTAGCAAAGGATGGGTAGCTATCTATGATAAAAAGACAGACCAACAAATTATTAAAGTCGTTTCCGAAGCGTTAACCTTGACTCTTCACAATGGCAAAGTGGTCGCAAATATTAAATCCCTGCCCTACGGTGAACAAAGCTCAATCATGTACGAAGACTTTAATTTTGATGGCAAAAAGGATTTTGCCCTCAAGGACGGACACAACAGCTGTTACGGTGGTCCCTCTTTTAGGATCTATTTAGCTACCGACAAGGGATTTTCATTTAACGAGGCATTTACCAGGCTGGCCCAGGAATATTGCGGAATGTTTGAGGTAGATCCTGATGAAAAGAAAATTTATACGATGACAAAAAGCGGCTGTTGTTGGCATGAATATTCCCAATTTATCGTAAAGGATAATAAACCCTTCGCTATCAAAATAACCTTCGTGGACAACTACTTGCCCTTTGAAATCATTACCGAACAAACATGGAACGGTAAAACGATGGTAAAAAAAACGACAAAGACGATCGATCTTGAACAGGAAGGGATAAAGCTCATACTGTCATTCATCATTCCTGAAAACGGGAAAAAAGTTGTGCTGTATAACATCAATGACAGAACACTTAATTATGCCCTTGTACGTAAAGACAATACGGTAGAATTTGACTATCCGGTTGAGAGCGTGTATCAGCATCCCGACTTCAAATTTGATTGTACCCCGGATAACCGTTCGGTAACCTTCTCGAATAAAAATGCAACGTACAAAATCGAAGATCATCCAAATAAACTTGGAATAGAAATTACGGTTGGCGGACAAACCTATTATCTTTCCGGCAACCAAAAGACCAAGACCGGCGGGTTGGACCGTCTATTAAACGTACAGCTTGATAATGTGGTTAACCAGAATTAAAAACGTTGCATTTAATATGTCTATGAATCGAATCTTTTTTCTATCTGCGTTTCTACTGACTTGCGCCCGATTATTCGGACAGACCAGTTACTCGGGTTTTATCGGGAAATACCCCATTGAGTTAGTCACAGATATCTTTTCTGATGGTGACGCAAGGGCGATCTACGCTTATTCCAATTACGACGAGCCGATGGTGATCAATGGCAGGCTGAAACAGGGCGTATTGACCCTTAATGAAAAAGACAGCATGGGGCAGCTTAAAGCCATACTGACCTTTGAAAATTTTGATAAGGAAAGCGACCGATTAGAAGGGGTCTGGAAAGATTTAAAAGACGAGCGCCAACTCAAGATACGTTTGACAAAAAATTTCGACATCAATTATGGAAACGACATCGAATGGACGGACAGGGAGATCATCCAACCGGTTTCTCTAAGTAACCATTATTTTAAACTGGTCGTCTCCAAAGAAAAGGGCTCCTTTTTAGCACGGGTAACGGGCGTGAAAATACTGGAGAAGAAGACTGATAAACTTATACAGAAATTTGATGTATCCTGCCAGCTTTGGGGGTTGGACAATATTAGTATTAATGATTACAATTTCGATGGTGTGGACGATTTCTCGGTATTCGGGCACCAATACGCCGGACCAAACACATCCAGCCTGTACTTCCTTTATGACCCCGAAACCCAGCATTATTTTGAAAGCGGTTTCAGCGGCGTTTCCCTGGAATTTGACCCAGAGACAAAGACGATCTATGAATGGAACCAGTCGGGGGCCGGTGTCACAACTGCAGAATACAAAGTCATCGACAACAAAATGGTTGTGGTCAAACAAAGCTGTTTCAAATGGAATTTGGAACGGGAGGAGTTAGTAGAACGGCCACTGGAAGAATGCCAGTAAGAACTCCAAAAGCGCAACAACAACGATTAGGTATGCGTGACAACATCAAACCCATATGATGCAAAAAACGTATCTTTAGCTACGGATGACGAGATTAAGGAACATAAGGTTGGAGCGGTTTGGCATTTTTATTTATAAAATATTGCTATGGCTTTCCCTGGGGCTTGTTATCGGTTTGTTTACCGCCGAGATGCAGGGGTTTATATCGGTCTGGTTGCTTTTTGTATTCATTCCGGGTAGTATTGGGTTGGCTTGGTTGTTCGTCCAGGTATTTGTTCGATATACAGACCATAAGGCCCGGATGGTCACATCCGACACTGCTTCCGGTAGTATGAACGCTTCCGCTGCACGTATAGATAGCGTTGATCATGGTGGTATGCGATTAATGGAAGAACGGAACCTGATGGTTATTAAAATGACCGTATTTTCAAGATTTAAGCCCCCCTTTCAGACAACCATACGCCAGTTTATGACAGCCGAACAAATTGAACGGCTGCAAGAGCTGCCTGTTGTCACGTTTTATGAAGATCCCCACAACCCTGGCTCCGGGACAATATCCCTTACACCGCCCACGGGAGAGCTTCTAACCGGCGAAACTACAGCCCAAGCTACTAAAATCTACCCTGAGCGGGGTAAACGCTCATTTTTTCCCTTGATTGGGCGTAATTCGTCCATGCTGTCACGTTTGGTAAACATGGTGCTGATTTTTGCATTGTTTTGTTTCGGCTTTCTGTCACCTTTTATGCTTACGGGAAATGTGGACTGGCTACGCTTGCGCGTAACCTATTTCCCACAGAAGCTGGTTTTTCAGTACAAAGGCAATTTTAATGCAGAACCGTTCAAAAAGGCTTATGCTAAAGCCATGTCGTATATTGGTAATCGGCAAGTCGAATCCTTGCTTTTCTACAAAGACTATACGGTCATAATGGTGGAAGACCCCGATAAGCCGGGCTACATCGAGCACGCAATCATTCGTGGGAATTCCGTGGAAAAAGGTATCCTGTCTTCAATGACTTCCGATCCCGACCGGCTGTTTACCGTCGACTCCGTTAACTTGGAACTGTTGCAGAAAGTACTGGAGGATGTTGCAACTGACCATAACATAGAAGACATCTTCTACATCGGGGTTCGAAGCGATACCCGTTGGGGAACGCGGGACGGCCGTATCCCACCTGACTATAAACAAAATCATGTTGATATCCACGTTCTGTTTCATCCGGATAGTGAGTCGCTTCATTATCATGGTGAGACAGGTGTACGATTTCCGAGGTAAAAAGGGTAGCCAGTCAGTTGGTATACTTCCGCACCAATAAGAGTGCAATGATATACAAAAAAGTCGTTGGCAAAACACCTAACAAAATGCCCAGCGGAAGAATGCCCGATAAATTGATAAATAGCAGGAAGAGAAAGACCACGGTCAGTAAGAAGTAGAGAAAACGTTTCTTTGTCATTTTATTTCAGATTTCAATGGGTTATTTTTTATGCAATTTGACGACCAGCGTGTCCAAGCCGGTATCACGACTCGATTCCAGTCGAACCGGTTCATAACTTTCCTTGTCCAACCATAAAACCAGACGTGGTTTACAGTTAAAGCCATTGGCTAATCGCCAATCCATGAACCAACCGGTACTATCGGTTCGGAGTTGGTAAAGGTGCAAGGTATCTTGGCGTTCATATTGCTTTTCTTCTGCCGTCAAAAGGGTGCCACGGCTATAGAAAACTTCGGATAAGGGTTCCCCTGTTTGGGCATCGACTGCGTAACCTTGTATACGTTGCATGCAATCGCAGGAAGCCAGCAACCCAAGGATAAAAAATAACAGGGTCATCGTTTTAACACGGTTTGTATTATGGTTATGCTGCATAGGATAAGGGATTAAACTATCTTACATGGTATCCAATAGCAAATTTCCAAACTTTCTCTTCATGATACTATCCACGAAAACCGGTATTTTAAACCAGTCAGAAAAAAAATAAAAAATAAAAGTTGCCTTTTTAAGGTCAATCTGAGAAAACCCTTGAAAACCAGTATTTTTTCGCTGTGCTGATTTGACGATTTTTGTTGGATGAAGAAGATACTTTATACGTTCGTCGTTTTGGTGGGAACGGTAGTCAGTCCATTATCCTTTGCAATCGCACAGGATACCACGATCTATGACCGCTTTGAGGTCGCACCAGAGCCAATAGACGGTAGAGTTGCCTATCTCCAATGGTTGGACAAAACGATCAAAACCCCAGAGACTGTAGATCCCGGCAAAGCCAATGGAGAAGCACTCCTTGAATTTGTTGTAGAACCTAATGGCGAACTTTCTGATATCCGGGTAAGCAGTAAACTGGGAGCCGCTATGGAAGAGGCTATACGGGAGGCCGTAGCCGGATCAGCCCGATGGAGAAGTGCCATGATTAACGGACGTCCGGTACGGGCACGCCAGCAAATGCAGATCAGGGTGCACCCCGATAGTTCGTCCGCTAAGGCAATCGTGTTTGCCGACTCGGTGGAGGTCATGGCCGAGCCTCCCGGCGGATATGCCGCTTTCATGCAGTGGATAGGACGTAATTATCAATACCCACACCAAGCGGTTAAACAAGGTGTAAGTGGCAGGGTGAAATTGCGCTTTATTGTAGAAAAGGATGGTTCTATCACCCAGGTGGAAGTACTTAACGACCTCGGGTATGGTACCGGAGAAGAAGCGATACGCGTATTGAAGCGCTCACCCCGATGGAAACCAGCCTCGACAAAAGGCAAACCGGTGCGGTCATGGTGTACGCTTCCAATAACGATAAGGCTTTCCGTGCAATAAAAATCAACGTTATTTATAAGCAATGGAAAAATATGGCAGAACAAATATGCTTACATACTGGCTACCGACAATTCTTGCATGGATGATTGGTATATCCCAATCTCATGCTCAATTTACGACCCGTACCGATTTTGATACTTGGTGTATGGGACGCTACCTCATCGACCTACCTAAAGGCACAAAGGTCGAAGCTGAATACATGACGAAAGGCGCCAAGGTTAATACGCTGGCCGGCGTATCGTTTACACAGTTCCTGGATACGGTTGCCGCCCGACAACAGGCATTAAATGAAACACCGCACTACCAAGGCGGCTCCATGCTGGTGGGTACTGACACCATTGCACGCGACTACATCACGTTGGTTTCCTGGAGCAGCACAGCCGGCAGAAACGTGTACAACTATGAGACGTTTCAATATTTGGAAGAACACCAAACGCTTTACATTTTTACCGCACGGGGAAACGCTACTCAGGAATCGCGGATGAAGGCTGCAAAAGTTCAACGAAACAGCTATGATGAACTGCGCTACCTTGCCCCCATGGAAATACCTACCGAGCCGGGCTTTTGCATCAATGAAGGATTGATCATGACAAACAAGCCCAACCGGGAAGAGTACACTGCCGTTATGCGATTCGCTGGATATCCCGATGTGACGGTTGTCCTGGAATCGTATGTAACCAATAACCCCGGCGATTTTTCCAATCGGGCATTGCCTTTTGGTCTTTCTGTTGCCAATTACTTCCACACGAAAACGTTGAAAAACCGGAACCGTACTATCGGCGAGGCCAAAGGCCGGGAGCGCCTGACAAGAAGCCGTATGAAGAAAAACGGTAAGGCGATCTATGATTTCGAATGGAAAACATATGGTGTAGCTGGATCGATGGAGTATCCCTACATGCGGCTGAGCTTGCGGACGGAGGATGGCTCTGTGCATTCCTCATTCTCTAATGATAAGGATGCACTCAACCTTTGGGAGCAGATCTTAAACAGCCTCCGTTTACGTCCTACAGCATAACAACGAAACGGGAGAAGGACCCATCCGTACATTCTTGTTAACCCAATTTTTATTTTATCTCCATCCAAAATCCTTGTTTTCGAGGATTGCGGCCAATAGACGCCTCGCGTATCTTTGATCATATATTTTGAAATGGCAAGAAAGTAAGGTTCAGGCTTGCCTATCGGAAAAAATGGGGTTAAATTTGATAGATAGCAGCAAGGTTTAACGACAGCGCAGCCCGACAAATAAAGATAACGAATGACCGCAATAGAGCAACAAATTTTAGACACTTGGTTCATAAATCACAGGACCAACTTAAAACTTTTAGACAACCTAACAGAAGAGGCTTTAACGCTTACAACTTCAAAGCGTGGTGGTGGAAGTGTTGGTCATCAGTTAGCTCACATTTACAATATTCGTTTTTGGAAACTTGAAAAATTCAACAAAGAACTTGTGAAAGATTTGACAACCATTAAAGCGGAAGACACTAAAACTATTGCCATGCTGAAAGACTGTCATACGATTTCAGCCGATTTAATCGCAGAAGTATTGAAAAAAGGAATTGAAGACAACGGAAATGTAAAAGGTAACAAACGTGGACTAGTGCCATTGTTAGGATATTTAATTCATCACGAAGCACATCACAGGGGAAGTATTTTACTTACATTAAAACTTAGCGGCTTTAATCTTACAGACGAATTAAGATATGGAATTTGGGAATGGAACAAGTTATGACAAGACAAAACCACTGCTGCTAACAAGGGTTTGAGCGCGAAGCCCTGAAATGGTAGATGACCGAATAAACACATTCAATTAAGCCGAAAAAACGAATGCGCAAAGGAAAATAAAGACGCAAACCACAAAAATGTACGACATGAGATTTTCAACTAAACTTATTGTAATCGTTAGTTCAAGTATTATACTTTTTTCTTGCTCGAAAAACGATGAAGGACAGAGCAGTCAGGATGACGATAATCAAGGTATACGTCTGAAATATTTTGAATCGGTACGGGCTATCGGTGATGAAATTAATTTTGTTTTACTGCCCGGTTTTGAATTATCTGACAATAGTGAGATCCAGGAATTCGGGGATTATCAAAATGGGGTCGGCAGTTACGAATATAATTGCAACTGGATAAAAAACACTCCATATAGTCAAGGAGGAGGTGTGTATCAGGAATGGGTAAATATTAAGGGGGTTCCCCATGGTTGGGATATCAACGACAATCATGAGAAAACAACCAAAGAAGAGTTATTGCAAAAACTACAAGATTACGAAGAAGTTATAGACCAAAGGCTGCTTAAAGCACCCTATAAAGATCATGTTATTGTGGTGAAAAAGAAGGCCAATGAAAAAGGGAATTGGCGTTTTGAAGCCTATATAGACCCCAGCCACCGTATTGATGGAGATGGGCAGCGTGCTGAATTTAGCAGCGGGATTTATAGTTTGAAGGAGAACGCAATTTATGATGTTCCAGCAGATGAAGTCGCTGTATCTGTTTTTATCAAGCTCCTGAAAACGATAGATCAATAGTTGATCAGGTTCTTGTCGTCAAACAAAGGAGGGTAAATTTGACAGGTAGATAACCGAACAAAACATGTTCAATTAAAATGAAAAACAAATGCGGAATGAAAAATAATAATACGGATAATATTTGGATGTTCAGATTACCCATTATTTGGATAGTCATACTCAATTTGTTCGGGTTCTCGACTGCAACAGCACAGGATGCCATTAACCAACATGCAGATAGTTTATTAAATATTGCCAATAAAGCGCCAAACAAACAACTAAAAATAGAAGGACTATTGGATGTTAGTGTCTTCTGGATTGACTACGATACAGTTAAAGCTCATCATTATTTAGAAGAGGCGCACAAGCTAATGAAAGAACCACCTACCGCTTACCAGAAAGGACTGTATCATCTGTACCACGCTAATATCCTGATGGACTTTAGACCCGAAGAGGCAAAAGTAGAATTTATAACTGCAGACAGCCTACTAAAGAAAGACACCACGGCTAAAAGCTATTTTTATCGATCAAAATTGTGGAACAATTACGGTATGATACTGCAAAGAGCCAACAAGAATGATGAATTTATGGAGATTATCATCAAAAAATCTATTCCTTACGCAAGATTATCTGGGGACAGTGTACAAGTAGGAAAGCAATTACAAAATGTTGGGATACTTTTTTTCAATTTTTTTAATTACAAAAAGGCTGCCGAATTTTATGAAAAGGCACTTCAAGCGACTTTAACCTTAGATGAAAACAAACAAATCAGGCTAGATATATTTATTAATGCTGCAAAGAATGAAATTCACTTGAAAGACCTACCTAAGGCAAGAGTTTTTTTGGATAGTGCTAAAGTCTATGTTCAGCAAATCCCACATGCTACTAAAATTATCCCATCTTATTATACTACAGAACTTGTCTATTACAAAAATGTGGGAAATAAGAAAAAAGTTTTGGAGAATTATAATAA
>CAZWPF010000051.1:19619-22428 GCA_964636205.1 uncultured Chitinophagaceae bacterium
ATTATATGGATTCGCTAAGGGTAACCATGGACTCCATTTATCAAAAAGATGTATCCACAAAATTGCTGGATTTAGAACAACAATATCAAACGAAGGAAAAGGAAAACAAGATCCTCCGGCTCGAAACAAAAAATAAACAACAGGAACTTGCGATAGCCAAGAGCCGCTGGTGGGAACTTGCCTTAGGTGCGGGGCTGCTGCTGGCTGTGTGTGTCGCCTATTTCTTGTGGAAAATAGGAACAAAAAACAAAAAACTGCTTGCCCAAAAGGATTTGTTGCACGAAGAGGAACTTCGCACCATGCGCCAACAAGAACGATTGGGCCAATACGATGCTATGCTTCAGGGACAGGAAGCCGAAAGAAGTCGCATGGCAAAAGATCTCCATGACGGCTTGGGTGGACTGCTGGCGGGTGTGAAACTTAAGTTATCCTCTATTGTGGCACGAGCAGGTAGGGGCAGTCTGGGAGAGAAAGGTGCCATTAACGATGTCGTCCACCAGCTGGATTATTCGGTAGATGAACTGAGGCGAATTGCCCATGATATGATGCCCGAATCCCTGCGGTTCGGTGGGTTGGCACCTGCTTTATCGGACCTCTGCCGATACATGGGTACACCAATGGTGCAGGTGGTATTCCAGAATCTGGGGATCAAGGATAATTATCCGGACCAATTACGGGTGACCGTGTACCGTGTCGTCCAGGAACTGCTGACAAACGCCATCAAACATGCCAATGCGACGAAAATCATTCTGCAATGCAGTGAAATGGACAACTGGTTGTTTGTTACCGTGGAAGACAATGGTAAAGGAATGGATCAAAGAGAAGAAAACCGCAAAAAAGGACTGGGACTGATTAATATCCGGAACCGGATGTCCTTATTAAACGGAGATATCGAAACCATTTCGCAGCCCGGGGAAGGTACAACCGTTAATATTCAAATACCTTTATAATGGAAAAAGAACAGATTAAATTGATTATCGTGGATGACCATCCCGTCGTTTTACAGGGATTTGAGTATATGCTGCACGATGTAGAGGGCATACAGTTTGTCGGCAAATTTACAGATGCAACGTCTATGCTGGGGTATTTACAAAATAATGCCGTTGATGTTGTACTGCTTGACATTAATCTGCCTGACAGCAATGGTGTCGATGCCTGTGCTGCGATTAAGCAGCTCTATGAGGAAATGGTCGTGATTGCCATCAGCAACATAAACGAACTGAGTATCATCCAACGGATGTTAGATGTAGGCGCAAACGGATACTTCCTCAAAAATGCATCCTCAGATGAAGTTATTCTGGGTATCAAGAATGCTATTGAAGGTGAAACAGTCCTTAGTAAAGGTATCGAAGATATCTTAAAGAGTCGAGACACTGGCGATCTGCCGGTCATCACCCGTAGGGAAAAAGAAGTACTGTCCCTTCTTGCTTCGGGCCTGAGCTCCGTGGAGATAGGAGATAAAATTTTTATCAGCCCACTTACGGTTGAAAGTCATCGGCGCAATCTATTGCAAAAGTTTAAGGTGAACAATGTGGCAGCACTTATCCATAAAGCTACCGAGATGAAATACATATAATCATATCATGAATAATTTTCTCGATGGGGCCTATTAGGTTATTCCTAACTTATCAAAAAGAATTCTATTTCTTTTTTGAGTGTCTTTAAGTACTTTGTCAAATGGGAGTACTTCATTATAGGCTTTGTAATATTGGCTTTTTACTGTAAAATACCCTAACTTGTCAGGGGTGAGGATATATTGTGGAAAAGGAAGCAAAATCCAGTCGAAATTCTGGTATGTAGTTTTTCCTCTATTTCTTTCCTTTCGTTGTTATATCGTTGATGGTAATTGCGGTATATTGACATTCAAAAAGCATCAATAATTGAACGAGGGGTTCGATTGGGGTCCCTGACACCCCGCTGAGAGGGTCTTCATCAAGAAGCCCCTCTTTCTTTTCGTATACCAGCCCCTACTTTCTTTCATTTTCAGATGGTTATGAGACAATAAACCGAGTATGGTGGGTGTTCGATAAATACCATTTTCATAGTACAGATTGCTGTCGAACACCCTCTTCACAAATTCTCTTTTTTGAAGTGTATTGGACACGGTATATACGTGGCGCATATCGGTCAATAGGTTTAGGTTATCTTCCAAGATGCTGAATGCCTTGCGCTGGTCATTGCTCAACCTTTCGATTACCCTTTGAGATTCAGTATCTCGTTTTGTATATCGAATACCAACGGTCATAGGTGTCTTTGTTGATTTTGTTCTTTATCCATTTCTCCTCGACTGAGAATAGTTTTTCCTCGACTTCCTGCAATTGGGTTCTCTTTTCGATAACCTTTTTACGGTTGCTCTCCATTTCCAAATCGAGCGAACTTTTCGTTATCGTCCTAATCTTCCTTACCCTTACACTCGACAGGCTCATCAGTTCTCGTTATTGTATATCCTTACATTTTTTTGCTAAGATATTTAGACATGCTTTTAACCTGTTTTTCAGGTGGTCAGTTTAATCCAGAATCATCTGATCAATTTTATCGGATTCTACATTTATCGCACTTATGTTATTGTGGCATGTTATAATAATACTTGCCCGATTTACCCCTTGACAGTGCGCCCGACAAAGGGTTTCCGCAATGGCATTTCAATACGCCACGCCACGGGATATGACTGGGTTATTTGAAACGTGGGATTAGGCAATAAATTTTATGTTAGGACATGATTCCGACAATACATAAAAGTCTAATTTATAAAACGAGTTCATCTTGACTTTTTAAGTTTATAAAATTTCTTTAGAGCAATTACGATAAA
>CAZWPF010000052.1:0-1112 GCA_964636205.1 uncultured Chitinophagaceae bacterium
GTCACCGTGACTTTTCCTGTGCTGTCATTTTTCCTTATGCCAATGTCGTTTCCTCCGTTTGAGATAATCGGAAATTCATATGGCAATTCGCAAACCCAGTTATTCCAACTAACATTTGGGGTCAATTTATTCTCCTTTACTAATTCAACAACACTGGATCTTTTTGAGTAAAAAACATACCAGTCGGCCTTTTCAATTATACCGTTCACTAGTTGTCCATTAGAAGTCAATAGGAATAGAACACAAATAATCGTTGTAGAAAAAACTCTTTGTTTTGATAAGGACTTCCGTTCTTTAATTGTCTTACCGATAAGGATTAGCGTCCATGTAAAAAGTCCAAGGGACAGACCAAGCCAGCCAAGAGCAACAATAAAATAAGGTAGAAAATAATAATTAATCAAAGTCCACAAGACCCAAACCACTACAATCCATAACAGAGTCTTGGTCCTCACGGTGTTCCTTAAATTTGGTTATAATGGAAAGCAGTTTGGCGAATTGGCGGAATCGGAATGCAAATCTTCTGTACTGCATTATTATTCCATCGAAGAAATGCTGATTTTGGCGCGGCATCCACCATTCTACCAAACTGCTGTCAAGAGATCGATGTTTTTATTTTAGCCCAATCTTTCCCCAATTCTTATCAATTGATTTCTTCGAATCAAATAGAATATGGTTGAAATTATTGGCAAAATGAATATACTCAAAATCCAAAATGTCTTATTGTGTATTTTGTTTTTAACCATATCACTGAAGATAATTACCCAAGCTGAAAAACCGAATATAAGTCCGATGGTCAGCAATATTTGTGGATATTCCACATGTTGAATTTTTGCAAACGCACCAAGGAAAATCAGCAAAAAATTACCAATTACTAAAAACCATACGTTCTTAACACTGATTCTTAAATCTGTACTGTTCATAATATTGATTTTAAATTGTTAACTAAACAGAGGTTTAAATTGCTATAATGTCTTTTATAATTGTATGTTTATCAATTATTTAATATCGGTAATCGTTTTAGATCTTATTCTATCTCCTATATTCGGCCAAACTTGTTTCGAATTCGCACCGAGGCGAATTAAACGAATTTTTATGAGTTAAATTTAAGAAAA
>CAZWPF010000052.1:1212-2349 GCA_964636205.1 uncultured Chitinophagaceae bacterium
GAAGACAAATTGTTTCACCGCGATACAAAGACATTTTGTCACGAATGGGTGAGCAAATTAGGCTTGCTCGTAAACGTCGAAAATTAACTGCTGTTCAGGTTGCAGAAAGGGCTGATGTTGCTAGATCTACTTTAAACTTAGTAGAGAAAGGCGATCCAAGTGTCTCTATGGGGGCTTATTTTAATGTACTTCGAGTATTAGGCTTACAAGATGATTTCTTAAAGTTGGCAGCAGACGACACGTTCGGAAGAAAATTACAAGATTTAGAGTTGTTATAAGATGGCAGTACAAAAAGTTGATATCTATGTTTATGCAGACTGGCAGGGGTTAGAAGGGCCTTTACTTATGGGCGTTTTGTCCGCGCATCAAGCCAAGGGGCGCAAAGCGTTTAGTTTTTCGTATGATAAGCAATGGCTATAGTCTGGACATCAATACAGGCATGTTGCAGGAGCGGAAGTACGACGCCTGCTTATACTCAAGCTCATCCGTCATTTCACATACGCAATCGAAGGTTAATAAATACCACTTTTTCAACTGCTTTACTAATAACTTAAAGTGGCTCACTTTCCCCGGAATATCCACAACTAATTACATACAAGGGGTATCAAATAGACGTGGGCAGGGGGGCAATGACTTCTACGAAGAACTGAATTTCAATTTTCGCGCCTCGTTTTTAATAGTCTTGCAACAAATGAATAATTTGTCAAGAGAAGGTAACCAAGGAATATCTTTATTCCACTGTAAGCCCAATTAAATTTGTCGTTCGGGTAATACTCCTGTTCGACTACACTTCTTTTAAATGTGATAAGGGTGAGGCTTATAAATTCTGGAATGTTTCCTAAGATCAGTAGGCCACCAATGATGAAAGTCCCAATTTTCACAATTTCCGTTGAGTTCAGATTGCCTAGTTCTATTTTTTCGTCATCAAAGCCCTTGTCAAGTTTTAATAGCTGCACAACCATGTCTGCCTTAAAAACAAGCAAAACAAACAGTCCTATCACAGCTATTATGGCTACCGCAAGTCCAAACAAGGGAAATGCATCCATGTCCATGTATGCCAACGCTACGTTGCTCGGTATTACGGAAAACAAAGATGTTACAATAGACATCAGTCCATATAGTTTGATTATTAAGATG
>CAZWPF010000052.1:2359-5516 GCA_964636205.1 uncultured Chitinophagaceae bacterium
AGGGCCTTTACTTATGGGCGTTTTATCCGCGCATCAAGCCAAGGGGCGCAAGTCTAGGAATCGCGGCCCGGCTGCCTTAAAGCCCACACAATTTACATTTATTTGAGCAATAGCTTTAATTATTATTTGACCACTTCGTGTTCAGTGATTTTTCAGCAATTCATACCATATATCCAATATAAATATTACATTAGTTGCCTTAAAAAATTCGATGTCATTTATAGCGGCATTTTCCCGGCATAGAAAATCAATCTTTCTGATTACCGGCGTATTAATTGCATTGATATTAGCATGGACCAACCCATTCGGAGTTAGTCCCACCGCCGCAAAAGTCCTCGCCGTAGCTGCCTTGATGATTACCTGGTGGGTGACGGAAGCCTTGCCCATGCCGGTAGTCGCTTTACTACCACTGGTGCTTTTCCCCCTCTCCGGTGTAGCCAGTATAAAAGAAACCGCTGCACCATACGCCAACCCGGTGATATTCCTGTTTATGGGCGGTTTTATGCTCGGACTGGCAATCGAAAAATGGAACTTGCACCGAAGAATTGCACTCAATATTTTAAGACTGACAGGCTCCAGCGGTAATCGTATCATCCTGGGATTTATGATCGTCACCGGCCTCTTGAGCATGTGGCTCAGCAATACCGCCACTGCAATGATGATGTTCCCAATCGCCCTATCTGTGATTCAGGTGATGGAAGAAAATAATCCGGCAGGGAAGGGGATTAAAAATTTCTCTCTGGTAATCCTACTGATGATCGCATATGCATCAAATCTGGGTGGAATCGCCACCATTATCGGCACACCTCCAAGTGTAGCTTATGCCGCCCATTTATACGAAAAATATGGTCGGGAACTCGGATTTATGGAATGGATGCTGGTTTGCACTCCTTTGAGTATCCTCTTGCTTTTTAGTCTGTATTGGGTTCTTGTAAAATGGTTATACCCCAATCGAATAAGTTCCAATAACGTCACCTCCGAATTGATTCGCGAAGAAATCCGTCAATTGGGAACTATGCAAATGGCAGAGAAACGGGTTCTTGGAGTTCTGGCGGTGACAGTCCTACTGTGGATGACACGTAGTGTTATCAATGATATCCAAACTGCCTTCCGGCTAGATGATACCATCATTGCACTAATGTGTATCCTGATGTTGTTTATCTGTCCGGCCGGAAACCCCGGGAATAAAGAAGGCACTAAGTCCTCCCTGTTGATCTGGACGGACACGAACAAGATGGCATGGGGAATTTTATTGCTTTTCGGTGGAGGAATATCGATGGCCAATGCATTGGAGCGGGCTGGTCTGATGCATGATATAGGTCAGTGGATAGCCCAATTTTCAGGCAATATATTTTTGCTTGTAGTCGCAGTTACTGTTGTCTCGATATTCATCAGTGAAGTAATGAGCAATGTGGCACAGGTGATTGTGCTGGCGCCGGTATTGTCGGCACTTGCGGATGTGCTTCAAATAGATCCCTTGATAGTGGGAATGCCTATGACATTAGCTGCGAGTTGTGCAGGTATGTCGCCTATGGGCACACCGCCCAATGCGATCGTATTCGCAAGTGGGCGCATTCGTTTCGTCCAAATGGTGAAGGCCGGCTTTGTCCTGAATATAATTTCTATTATTCTGATTGTGCTATTTTGTTGGTTTATCATGCCCGCGATAATGGGTCGATGAGGCCTGACACCATTACCTCGATCAGACAGTTCCGGTAGCCAAAATAGGAATGGCGACAAAAGGAATCAGACCGACTGTGCCCTCATCAAAACGGGAAATTTGGTCAGTCGATTGAACACTTTCCCCGTCAACCAACCTACCAATACGCCTAAAAGCGCTCCTACAAAAATATCTAAGGGGAAATGCACTCCTACATATACCTGCGCATACGAAACTAATGCGGCCCAAAACATCGCCGCGATCCAAACCCATCGGTATCCTGCACCTAAGGTCATTGACATAAACATTGCCAATCCAAAATGGTTGGAAGCATGTGAAGACGGAAAACTCAATCCGCTGCTCCTCGGCACTATTAATTGCACCACCTCACTCAGATAAGGATTGTTACATGGTCTGGTGCGTTCGAATATAGGTTTTAATATTGAAGCGCTGGTATAATCACAAATGCCAAAGGTGATCAAAAAGAAGATACACCAGAGCCAGCCAATCTTTTTATAATTGTACGTGGTGTATGCAAGTAAAAACAAGTAGAGTGGTGCCCAGAAATATTGATTTCTGACAAACGGCATCAACTGATCCAAAAAGGTACTACGCCAGACAACATTTATCTTGAACCATATCTGGTAATCAAGCCATAAAATATGTTGCTGTAATGACTCAAGCATTTTGCTTTTTTAATATCAGGATCATGCGCGGCGATGTTTCGGGATTGAAATCTGAAAGATTGTAATCTCCGAAGGATTGAACGATGGTCATGCCGGCTGATTCAAATATACGCTGGAAATCACTCATGGTAAACGCCGCAACTTGTTCGGCATAATGCCGCTGCTTACCATCGCTATCTATAAATCGGATGTCTTTTACAAATCGACCGTCTTCCAATCTTCTTTCAATTTCAAAAGTATAACTTCCTCTGACGACAGTTTCCGAAGGTATGAGTTGCTTCAATGCATGATTCGCATTCAAATAATCGATTACCAAGACACCATCTTCATGCAAAGATTTCGCTATTGACTTTGCAGCTGCAATATTCTCACGGAAATACTTGAAATACCCAAAACTGGTAAAGAAATTAAAGGCATAGTCAAAGTAATTGATGTGAAAAGGCAACCGCATATCGTGAACGAAGAAATGCAAATGTTCGTTTTCATGAGCTTTTGCTATCGCAATGGAACGGTTGGATAAGTCAATTCCGGTAACATCGTATCCTTTGGCTGCGAGCTGAATAGCAAACCGACCTTCTCCACAGGCGACATCCAACATGCGGGCACCGGGTTTCGGCTGCAGATAATTCAGCAAATTTTCCAGAAAATCTGCTGCCTCATTTTTGTCTCTGTGTTGGTAGAGAACTTGATAATAAGGTGAATCGAACCAATCTTCGAACCAGTCTGCTTGTATCATAATCGAGGAATCATTGCAAAAGTATCGATTAGCAACGAGATTATCGATACTCAGTCGTCCGTTCACCCGCAGTTC
>CAZWPF010000052.1:5526-5810 GCA_964636205.1 uncultured Chitinophagaceae bacterium
GCAGTTCGCCTACATTCGCATTCGTTCTAAATTATTGCTGAACGTATTAACACAGTAGTTGAAATCCATTCTTTTCTGGGAAATCAGTCCTTTATTCGGTAATTTCGCACAACTTTTATAGCCCCTTATGGAACTGGTAGATTTTATCCTGCACATTGACGAGCATCTCAATGAATTTATCTTAAAATATGATAACTGGGTTTATGCAATTTTGTTTTTGATCATTTTTGTCGAGACCGGGTTGGTGGTAATGCCTTTTTTGCCGGGTGATTCCTTATTATTCG
>CAZWPF010000052.1:5820-15142 GCA_964636205.1 uncultured Chitinophagaceae bacterium
TTGGATATTACGCTTTCCATCATTCTGCTTTTAATAGCTGCTGTATTGGGGGATGGATGTAACTATTTCATCGGTAAAATAGTAGGGGAGCGGATAGTCAATTTCCGATTATTTGGTCGACATGTAGTCAAGCAGGAATATTTAGATAAGACGCACGCTTTTTATGAGAAGCATGGTTCCAAGACTATTATAATCGCTCGTTTTGTGCCTTTGGTGCGGACCTTTGCACCTTTTGTGGCAGGAGTAGGGAATATGAATTACCGCACTTTTGTTACTTTTAATATAGTTGGCGGCATTCTTTGGGTTGTCGGAATTTCTTTAGCGGGTTATTTTTTGGGTAATATTCCGATTATCAAGGATAATTTCGAAAAGGTAGTTTTTCTAATCATTTTCATTTCGATTTTACCGATTATCACCGCATTTATCAAATCTAAGTTTGGGAAGAAGAATGTAGGGTAGTTGATTTAGGTAAGAATTCCCATTCGATTTTAAATTAACCGTTATTCCCTTCCGAGGGTAGGCAGCTCATGCGCGAATTCGTTCGAGTAAAAGAAGAGGTGTAATGCACGGTGTCCCTGCTGTATTCCGGCGAATGACGGAAAACCACACAGCCGAATGCTTTGCAGATCCAAGAAGAAACCCGGTACACGAACTCAGAGATTGCGACCTTCAAACCGTTCGTATGTTTTCCCGCAGTAGCGCGAAAAAACTAATGGTGTTTGTTTTCTTTTAGGTACTTATTAATGTACTCGCTGATGCCCTCTTCAAGGGTGTAGAAAGGCTGATCATAACCTGCCGCCCGGATCTTAGACATGTCAGCTTCGGTGAAGTATTGGTATTTATCCCGAATATCAGCGGGAGTATCAATAAACTCGATATTAACCGGGAGGTCTAATGCATGAAAAACAGCCTTCGCCAAATCGTTAAAGCTTCTAGCTGTACCGGTTCCGATATTATATAATCCGCTCGCGGGTTGCTGCTGCATCAACCAAACACACATACTTACTACGTCCCGGACATAGATGAAATCCCGCATTTGACCGCCATCGGCATAATCGGGATTATGTGAGCGGAACAATTTCATGCCGCCGGTTTTACGGATCTGATTAAAAGCATGAAAAATCACCGAGGCCATTCTGCCTTTGTGATACTCATTGGGTCCGTAAACATTGAAAAACTTAAGACCCGCCCAGAATGGGGGAGCCTGGCGCTGCTCTAGCACCCAAATATCAAATTCGTTTTTAGAAACCCCATAGGGATTCAACGGACTGAGCCGGGTGGGGAGGTCGTGGGTATCCTTATATCCCAAATTACCATCCCCATAAGTAGCCGCCGAAGATGCGTAAACTAGAGGAATATTCTCTGCAACACAAAGCTCCCAAATCGCTTTTGAATAGTCCAGATTCCATTTTTTATGAACTTCATAGTTCATCTCTGTTGTATCGGTACGAGCACCTAAATGGAAGACCGATTTAATGGTATTTGGATGCTGGCGGCACCATTCAAAAAACTGCTCTCTGTGTACTTTATGAGCCTTTTTCTTACCTTTTAGATTTAAAACTTTTGTTTCATTAGAAAAATCATCTACCAACACTAGGTTTTCAAAACCCAGTTGATTGAGATATCCGGTTAGATAGCTTCCAATAAATCCCGCTGCGCCGGTTACGACGATAGTTTCTGTTTCTTGCATAAGCCTTAAATCGTTTGGTGACTCGTCCGACTAATGGTGACCACCATTACCGTGCGCGTCGTCACCGTGAGATGCCGGTGCGTGATGAGATGCCGGTGCATGAGCATCATCGTGACCACCATGACTGTGGCTCATCACTTCAACAAAGTTTACCGCTGCGATAAACAATCCAGCTAAAACAAGTACAAACCAGAATGCTGAACTCAGTTCAGTTTTGTATTGATTCTCATTTTCAACTGCTGGTGTGTCCTGGTGAGATAGGTGTGACATGTTGGTAAAGTTAGCTTTGTTTAACTGAACAAAAGTAATAGAGAAAAACGATAAATAAAAGTACTGAAATCTAACGGAAATATTTTATCGTATGGAGACCCGGACTCATTAATTATTTATCAGTTTTTCCAATTTTATACAATAAAAAAAATGCCATTTCGTTATTTACCCAAGACTGTTGTTAGACGGAAATTTTCCGAGTCTGGTCATTTTACCAATTGGTTATTCTATTTTTAAATAGCCCAAGAAGAAAGCAATGCTTAAATCACGAACAACTACCTTTTTTCTGGTAGCATTTTATTTGCTGACGGTATTATTGCTCATTATCTACTAAAGGCGCAGCATTAAACTAAAATGCAGCATGAACTATTGCTCATACTGCATTTTTATATTATCGAATGAGAAGTCTAGTGCTGAACTGAAATTTGTCTGCTCCAAATCTTTTTTCCCGACTGCACCACAATAAAATATTGACCTGCAGCAAACTGTTTCGTTGAGAATCTGTGTTTGTTAGTTCCGCTATTGATATCAGTTTGGGTGATCTGACGACCGGTGACGTCATATAATGTGATGATACCGGATGCTAGGGGCTCACTCCAAATAATGTCTACGTGTTCATCTGAAGGGTTTGGATAAACGCTGATCAGGTTCTTAATCTTCATCTCGTCCACAGAGGTCTCTTCACCCAAATCGTAGATAAATAGATCATCGATTGCTGCTTCTACGGTTCCTTGTCCTTGATTTGGGAGACTACCGATAATCCGATCGCTCGCAATGAATTTTAATTGAACACTGGTGGCGTTCGGCAGATATTCTTTAACTGAGAAGATTCTTCGTCTCCAATTGTGATCTGCCTGGAAGGTGTGTTCTACCGAATGGAACCAAGTTGGTGCTCCACCGGCTCTCATTTGAACCTGCCATGCATCTGTGCGAGCATTAGTACCTCTGTTATTGGAGAACCAGCGATAATATGAGATTATTGGTTGATCGAAATCACTTAGATCAAATACCGGAGTAACCACACTTGTGATTCCGTTATCAACATCGGCAGCATTCACATTAGTCGGATTGGTGCCGGCGGGAGGATTTGCTGTCACCAGACATTTGCCTTCACTTGCGCCTACACTACGATCGTTATCCGGCTGAACTTGCAGTTGACCCATAACACTGTTGGCAAATGAACCCACCGGGACAGCTTGTTCCCAAACTCCGGATGTTGCGTTATCTCCCGCTACATTTCCAACTTGCCATCCTATCAACGGTTCGTCAAAATTGAATCGATGAACCGAACCGATGCCAACCCCGTATTGATATGGAATGGTCGATTGAGTTTCCGGAAGATTAGGATCGAAATCTGTCGGAGCATAACTGTTTACAATACCCCTATAATCGTGTAATGCGAAATGGTAGTCAACAATAGCTCCGGCGGGCTGACCCGGAATAGTACCGGTGAACAACATATTATTGCTCGAAGAGCGGGTCATACTAACGCGCGTCCAAGCGGTATCACCTGTTCTTACTCGATAAGCCAGCGAAAGTTCCTTAAAGAGTGGAAGATTATCCGGAGGGAGTTGCACCTCAGCTGTGAGGTTTACACTTGCTGCTGCATCTGGGTGAGTCACCTCTTCGTGCGCGACTACCGCGTTGGCAAGTAAATAAATGCCGTGACGTGCAAACGCGTTGAGTATAACCTCAATATTTGGAGTACCATTGCTGAGATCATTGTCATCGTCATCATTCAGAAGTGCAGATATCAATACATCATGATAAACAACTCCTTCCATTCCGTTTGGACCATCCGGGGTATCGTACCAGGTTTTGGTGAATATTTCCATCATTTTTTGAACATCTCCCAGCATATCTGCGAGTGTCCACCAAGCGCCGGCAATGATCTCGCCATCAGCGTGTACTTCTCCTCTAATATGTTGCGGATACACTTTTGGATCTGAATCATATCTGCGGATATAGCCATTGCCTCCGGCATAGGCACCGCTACCTAAAACAGGATTTTCGGTAATGCCTAAAGCCCAAATGTCTGCATGACCTTCGTTGAGTGCGCCATTGCGCATTCTGCTGCCGGCTTGCCAGGTATAAAAATTCTGAGCAATGGCATGACCATACTCATGATAAATTATATCAGAGCACATAGCAAATGAATTACATCCACTACCTTCTTGATAAAAATTGAGTGTATTCGATCCTCCGCTATAAAAGGCATTACAATATCCCTGAACATCTACATAAACACTGAGTGTGTTATCCAACCCGGTAAAGTTCGACAAATGGCCTTTCATATAATCATGCACTTTATTGACATGATAATAAGCGTTTACGAAGCGGGCTGCCGAAGGGTTGGTTTCGGGGAAAAGATATGTGCCGCCGTTGGAGCTAATGGTATGTTGGAATGACGGTGTTATGTCGTTGTTCTGTGCGTCTCTTACTCTTGCATATCTTCCTCTTAGAGCAATTGTGGTATTAGTGGGAGGATTAAGATTTCCAATTTCCAGAAAACCGGCTGTATCGGTGAAATAGTTTGTTCCTCCACCAAAGCCTCCGCCTCCAACAGTAACCCTCAGATGGGTCAGCGGTAGTTCTACTGGCGGGTCAGAGGGTGTAAGCGGATAAATTTTACCGGTTACTTTGAGATCAACATTGTCTTTGACTTCATCATCTCTATAAAGCAGTTGTCCGTTGATCGCGTTAACATACCCATTCAAATAAGATTCCTGTCCATCGTTTACACCCGAAACCGTAAAGGGCCAAGCCGGTGTTAGTTCATAACCATATTCGCCCGGTACCGGAAACCAAATCCAATCCTCTGCATGTTGTGTTTCTATTTGAAACCCCGGGAGGTTTTCTGTAGCCTTTGCCAATGCTGCAGCTGCGGCAATATTTGGCTGGGCAAATTTTGGCTCGCTACCAAAATAATAATTACGAATTCTTACCAGTTTTCCGTCGGTAGTGAAGCGCAAACTCAGTCGCGCAAATCCCACCTGATGTCCGTCTATATATTGATAAAATTGAGCGTAACTTGCGTGTGGAGCATCGTTGGTAAGTTCCAGTTTCCAGTTGGCTTCCGGAACGCCCAATTGAGGTAGCAAAACCTCTACGCAGTATTTAGCTTTTTCCGCGATTGTCTTCCCCGGTACCTCGATTGCCGGACCGTATAAGTCCCGGTGCATTCCTGTGAACCGATCTCTGTGAGAGACCCATCCTTCCATTTCTTTTGGAAAGTTAGCAGGTACCACATTGGTATTAGGGGGTAAGTGATTGAATCCGCTGAATACAGAATAATTGTGTGATTGTTTATGTTGTGCCCAAGTAGGAGTCGCAAATAATGCGCAACATAAAATCCCAATAAATGATCGCATGTAAAAAGATTAGAGTCTAGGAATGCAATATACCGTAATTTATATAAAAATCGAAAAATAAAGACGGCCTATAATGCGAAAAGCCAGCCGGAAATCCGACTGGCTTTTTATACAGATTATAATTTTTGTTAGGCTGAAACTGCTTTTTGTACCAGGTCTGCAGCTTCGCTCAGCAAGATTGCAGATTGAACCTTCAGTCCTGAATTTTCGATCAGTTCTTTAGCTACTTCAGCATTGGTACCTTGAAGTCTGACAATGATAGGAATTTCGATATTGCCCAAGTTTTTATATGCTTCGATAACACCGGCTGCCACTCTGTCGCAACGTACGATACCACCAAAGATATTGATCAAAATAGCTTTTACATTCGGATCTTTCAGGATGATACGGAAACCGGCTTCTACTGTTTCAGCATTTGCTGTACCACCTACGTCCAAAAAGTTTGCAGGCTCACCGCCGGCCAACTTGATCATATCCATGGTAGCCATAGCCAGACCCGCGCCGTTTACCATACAACCTACGTTACCGTCCAGTTTTACATAGTTCAGGTTGAAAGAACCGGCTTCTACTTCTGTAGGATCTTCTTCAGAAATATCTCTGAGTTCTGCCAGGTCTTTATGGCGGATCATAGCGTTATCATCCAGATCCATTTTACAGTCGACCGCTACGATTTTATCATCAGCCGTTTTAAACAACGGATTGATTTCCAACATAGAACAGTCGAGACCGGTAAATGCATTGTACAAATTGGTTACAAACTGAACCATATTTTTATGTGCGGTACCGGTAAGTCCTAAATTAAAAGCAATTTTTCTGGCTTGGAATCCTTGCAGTGGGAGATTGGGAGCAACCCATTCTTTAAATATTTTCTCCGGAGTGTTATGGGCTACCTCTTCGATATCCATACCACCTTCGGTAGAGTACATGATTACATTTTGCTTTTTAGCGCGGTCAACCAGGATAGAGAGGTAGAATTCCTTTCTTTCACTAGGGCCATCGTAGTACATATCCTGAGCGATCAGGATCTTATTTACTTTTTTACCTGTTTCACCGGTTTGGATGGTCACCAGAGTATTACCCAGGATATTTCCGGCTACGGTCGCGGCATCTTCCGCACTTTTAATTACCTGAACACCGTGTTGTGTAGGTACTTCCTTTATAGTTCCTTTACCACGGCCACCGGCGTGGATTTGGGCTTTGAGGACTGCAAATTTGCTGCCGGTAGTAGTCGCAATTTCATTATATGCTTTTACAGCATCATCGGTATTTTCAACCGCAACGCCTTCTTGTACCGGAACTTTATAACGTTTCAGCAATTCCTTCGCTTGATATTCATGCAGGTTCATTCAGCAAAAATTTTCGCAAAGGTAATTTAATTTAATGGAGAATGGAAGGTAAAAAAAATCGGAGCAGGAAATTGTTCCTGCTCCGAGTGGAAAATAAATTAATCTATAGTTAAATTAACCCAGATATACTTTCAAAGCGTTGCTGTAGCGAGCTTTTTGCAAACGCTTGATAGCTCTTTCTTTGATCTGACGAATACGTTCTTTGGTAAGATCGTATTTATCTCCGATTTCTTCGATAGTCGGACCGTCATCGCCTTCCAGACCGAAATATGCGGCGAGGATCTCAGCTTCGCGAATGCTCAGTGATTTGAGAATTCTTCTGATCTCTGCTCTCAATGAATCCTTCATCACATCTTCGTCGGTATCAGCACTTCCTTCCAGCAAATCACCCATAGCTACGTCTTCAGCTTCATGCACCGGAGCATCCAAAGATGTATGTCGGGTATTGGTAGTGAAGATGTTAGTTACTTCGGTTTCACTCATTTCCAGGATCTCTGCCAATTCTTCAGTAGATGGCTCCCGCTCATGCTCCTGTTCGAATGCAATAAAGGCTTTATTAGCTTTATTGTAGGTGCCGATTTTATTTTGAGGAAGACGAACCAGACGACCTTGTTCTGCAAGAGCTTGCAAAATCGACTGACGGATCCACCATACTGCGTAAGATATGAATTTAAAACCCTTGGTTTCATCAAAGCGTTGTGCCGCCTTAATCAAACCTAAGTTGCCCTCATTGATGAGATCACTCAGAGACAGACCCTGATGTTGATATTGTTTGGCTACAGACACGACAAAGCGAAGGTTAGATTTAACCAACTTTTCCAAAGCCCACTGGTCACCCATACGAATACGTTGTGCCAACGTAGTTTCTTCCTCAGGAGTAATCATCGATATCTTGCTGATCTCCTGAAGGTATTTTTCTACAGCTTGCGAATCACGATTCGTAATCTGGGTAGCAATCTTTAGCTGCCTCATAGAATAGATAGTTTAATTTTAAGTGCGGTTACTCTTATATAAGACGACCAAAGCTGTCAAATAGTTTGGCTGTTCGTCCTTTTTAAGAAAAATTTTGTTTACTTTACTATCGCAAAATATGTTCCAGTATTTACCGAGCAGAGGGCATTTCCGCAGCATGTTGGGGGCAAAACGGTGCCAAGCATCATCCACAATGGATTTGCGTCGGTTATGGAAAAAAATTATAGCCTTATAAGTCAATCCGGAACGGGAAATAATGTCTGAAATCAGGATGCAAAGGTAACAAGGATTGTCAAATTTACTACCTTTGTGTTCTTCTTTTTCCAATCTTTAACATTTATATGCAAAAAGATCTGTATCAACATCCCGATTATTATCTGGTAGACGACTTATTGACCGATGAACATAAGCTGATTAGGGACTCAGTTCGCGCATTTGTAAAAAAGGAAATCAGTCCGATTATCGAAACCCACGCCCAAAATGCGAGTTTTCCAAAGGAAATCATCCGAGGGCTAGGGGAGTTGGGTTGCTTTGGACCGACTATTCCTCAGGAATATGGCGGGGCAGGACTGGATTATATATCCTACGGGATTATGATGCAGGAACTTGAAAGGGGCGACTCCGGTATTCGCTCTACAGCATCCGTACAGGGTTCGCTGGTAATGTTCCCCATCTATAAATTTGGTAGCGAAGAACAGAGACGTAAATACTTGCCTAAACTGGCAACCGGCGAAATGATGGGCTGCTTCGGTCTGACCGAGCCCAACCATGGTTCCAATCCGGCGGATATGGAGACTAATTTCAAAGACGCGGGAGACCATGTTATTCTGAACGGGGCTAAAATGTGGATTTCCAATGCTCCTTTTGCGGATATCGCTGTAGTATGGGCTAAAGACGAACAAGGTGACATCAGAGGTATGATCGTCGAGCGGGGTATGGAAGGTTTTTCGACTCCGGAAACACATGGTAAATGGTCACTCAGAGCTTCAGCCACAGGTGAATTGGTTTTCGATAATGTGAAGGTGCCAAAAGAGAATATTTTCCCCGAAATCAAAGGTTTGAAAGGTCCGCTCACTTGCTTATCCAGCGCCCGGTATGGTATCGCTTGGGGAGCTTTGGGTTGTGCGATGGATTGCTACGATACAGCATTGAGATATGCTCAGCAACGTATTCAATTTGGCAAACCGATCGCCTCTTTCCAGCTGACTCAGAAAAAGTTGGCAGAAATGATCACCGAAATCACCAAATCGCAGTTGATGAACTGGCGCTTGGGTGTGTTGAAGAACGAAGATCGGGCTACTCCGGCTCAAATTTCAATGGCTAAACGTAATAGCTGTGATATTGCATTGAAAGTAAGTCGGGAAGCACGACAAATTCTGGGTGGAATGGGTATAACCGGAGAATTCAGCATCATGAGACATATGATGAACCTGGAATCGGTAGTCACTTACGAAGGGACCCATGATATTCACTTGCTAATCACCGGTATGGATATTACAGGTATCAACGCCTTTAAATAAAGCAGGGTTGTGATAGCTTATCCAAAGTCGATAAGCTTTTAGTAGCTGCTCTGTGCTCTTAGTGTGAATAAATAGGTTCACGCGAAGGCCGCAAAGTCAATTCGCAAAGCACTCAATGAGGTAGAATAAGTAGTAACTACTCTGCGCTCTTTG
>CAZWPF010000052.1:15242-21471 GCA_964636205.1 uncultured Chitinophagaceae bacterium
AATTCGCAAAGCACTCAATGAGGTAGAATAAGTAGTAACTACTCTGCGCTCTTTGCGTGATATAAATCAGTTCACGCAGAGTACACAAAGTCAATTCGCAAAGCACTCAATTTTGACATGTGTAGGTAAAAAAAGACGGCGTTTGCCGTCTTTTTTATTTAAATATCTGAGATTCAATTAAGAAGCAGTAATTGCTGCAATGCCTGGGAGTTCTTTTCCTTCGAAATATTCCAGCATCGCACCTCCACCGGTTGAGATATAGCTTACCTTGTCAGTATAACCAAAGGTGTTAACAGCAGCTACGCTATCCCCACCACCTACCAGAGAGAATGCTCCGTTTTCAGTAGCGGCTGCAATGGCATCAGCTATAGTTTTGGTACCCCTCTGGAATTTCTCCATTTCAAATACACCCATCGGTCCGTTCCAAAGGATCGTTTTGGAATCACGGATGATACCTCCGAAGGTTTCGCAAGCTTGAGCGCCAATGTCCAGACCCATCCAACCTTCCGGGATATCATGGTTTTGCGCAGAAGAGGTATTAGCATCGGCTGCAAACTTGTCGGCAATAATACTATCGACAGGCAGGTGAATTTGTACCCCTTTTTCCTCTGCTTTTTTGATCAGCTCACGAGCGGTCTCCAGCCGGTCGTCTTCGCAAAGTGAATTTCCGATATTGCCACCTTGAGCTTTGAAGAAGGTATAAGCCATCCCGCCGCCAATGATGATGTCGGTAGCACTATCCAGCAAATTCTCAATAATTAAAATCTTATCAGAAACCTTGGCGCCACCGATAATAGCCGTAAAAGGTTTGGTTGCTTGGTTCAATACTTTATCTGCAGCCTTAATTTCTGCTTCCATCAATTTCCCGAACATCCGCTTTCCGGTGGGGAAGAATTGAGCTATAATTGAGGTGGAAGCATGGGCGCGATGCGCGGTACCGAAGGCATCATTGATGTAAACATCACCCAATTCAGACAATTTCTTAGCAAAGTCGGCATCACCTTTCTCCTCTTCGGCATAGAATCTCAGGTTTTCCAACAGAAGCACCTGTCCCGGCTCTAAGCCTGCGGCTTGTTTACGGGCATCTTCGCCGATACAGTCTTCAGCAAAAAGCACAGTAGTGTTTAATAATTCTGCAAGGCGGGTGATAATAGGTCGCAGAGAAAAATCGGTCAGTGAAAGATGGGGTTTTTTGACGATATCCTTGAGAGGGCGACCCCAATGGCTCATTAAAATCACACTTCCGCCATCTGCCAAAACCTTTTGAATAGTAGGCAATGCCCCCCTGATACGGGTATCGTCAGTAATTTTGCCATCTTTTATTGGTACGTTAAAATCGACCCTGATCAAGGCTTTCTGATGATTGAAATTGTATTCAGATATGTTGCTCATGTAAAGAGTTTAATGTGAAATAAATCCCAAGGTGTTTAATAAACAAGAAAAGGCCTCAATTGAGGCCTTTATACTTATATTAATAACTTATTTAATCAGTGTAGCAAAGTATTTAACCGTGCGTACCAACTGACTAACATAGCTCATTTCGTTATCGTACCAGCTAACGGTTTTAACCATTTGTTGATCACCTACAGTCAAAACTTTTGTTTGAGTAGCATCGAACAAAGAACCGTAGCTAATGCCGATGATATCGCTGGAAACAATTTCGTCTTCGTTATATCCGAAAGATTCGTTTGCAGCAGCTTTCATGGCTGCGTTAACTTCCTCTACAGTTGTCTTCTTACCCAGAACTGTTACCAATTCGGTAAGAGAACCAGTAACGGTTGGTACTCTTTGCGCAACGCCGTCAAGTTTACCTTGAAGTTCCGGTAAAACCAGACCGATAGCTTTTGCAGCACCGGTAGAGTTAGGAATAATATTTTCTGCAGCAGCACGAGCACGACGAAGATCACCTTTGCTATGAGGAGCATCCAAGGTATTCTGATCGTTGGTATAAGCGTGTACTGTAGTCATGAAGCCGGCTTTGATTTCAAAGCTGTCATTGAGTACTTTGGCCATTGGAGCCAGACAGTTGGTAGTGCAAGAAGCACAGCTGATAACAGTTTCACTACCATCCAATTGATTATGGTTTACATTGAAAACGATGGTTTTCAAATCACCTGTAGCAGGTGCAGAGATGACCACACGTTTAGCACCGGCGCTGATATGTGCTTTTGCTTTTTCAGCATCAGTGAAGAAACCGGTACATTCCAAAACTACATCTACATCGTGCTGTCCCCAGGGAATTTGAGCGGGGTCTTTCTGAGCATATATTTTGATTTCGCTGCCATTAACGACGATAGCATCGTCGCTATGTTTTACTTCGGCGTTAAAGCGACCTTGAGCTGTATCGTATTTCAGCAAATGCGCCAAAACATGAGGCTTGGTAAGATCATTGATAGCAACAACTTCGATACCTTCCATATTATGAATCTGGCGGAAGGCAAGCCGGCCAATACGTCCGAAACCGTTAATGGCAACTTTTACTTTGGTCATTTTATGGTTGATTTTAAATAGTTTGAAAAATTACTGCAAAGGTAACGGGACTATATATAAAAACCAAAGTTGAAAGGAGCCCTGCTGTTAATCCTTTTCAAAGAATAAATCCCCCTTTTTATCCCGCCGGTGTTACTTTACAATAAGTGTATATTCGCAGTTCAAATACGGTTATACATGAAGAAATTGATTTTTGTTTTGGCGTTCATGCCATTATGGTCAATGGCACAGGACGATCTGATGCGCAAAGTTGCAAGCAATCAGAGTGATAGTGCGGTATCCAGATTCGAATTTTCCGATGTAATCAATCTGGATCATACTTATATAAAAAATCAAGCCAGTAGTGGTACTTGCTGGAGTTACAGCGGAAATTCCTTTCTGGAAAGTGAGATGATCCGCATGGGGCGCAAACCCGTAAGGATCGCCGAGATCTACACTGCACGTTGCGCATACATTGACAAGGCTGAAAACTACGTCCGCATGCACGGGGCTGTGACCTGGGGCGATGGTGGTGCTTTTCACGATGTAATTAACATGTATGCTAAATACGGCGCGTTGCCCTATGATGTATATACCGGACTTAACTACGGTACTACCAAAAACCGCTTTGCGGAAATGCAGGCAGTTTTAAAAGGCATGCTGGATGCAGTAATTAAAAACCCCAACGGTAAACTAACTCCTAATTGGAAGAAGGCATTCGAAGCTGTATTGGATACATATCTCGGACCCGTTCCTGAAAAATTCACTTATGAGGGTAAAGAATATACTCCTAAAACTTTCGCTGATAAGGTGATTGGTTTGAAGGCTGAAGATTATGTAGAACTGACTTCAGTTACTACAGCTCCATATTACGAAAAGACCATGTTGATGGTGCCGGATAACTGGAGCTTTGATATGGTTTATAATGTAAAGATGAAAGACCTCACGGGCATTATCGACCATGCCTTAGAAAATGGCTTTACCATTGGATGGGCGACAGATGTTAGTGAACGTTATTTCAGCTGGAAGAATGGGGTAGCATTCGTGCCTGAAAAAGAATGGGAGGATATGACCGAAGAAGAGCGTAAGAATCTGTTCAACGGACCTCAACCTGAGCGTAAAATCACTTCGGAAATACGCCAAATGGCTTTTGATAACTATTCTACCACCGATGATCATGGTATGCATATCGTATGTTTGGCAAAAGATCAAAACGGCCGTGAATACTATATCGTTAAAAATTCCTGGGGTGAAAACAACGATTATAAAGGATACTTGTATGTAACTAAGGCTTTTGTTCAATATAAAACAACAGCTCTTATCCTGCATAAGAAAGGAATCCCCTCAGATTTGAGAAAGAAGATGAGCCTTTAATCTGGAAACTGATCATAATAAAAATAATAGGGACGCAAATTTGCGTCCCTATTATTTTTGGGTCAGCACCACCTATTTACCTGTTACCCCATTTATACTGTATTCTTTAGTATTGATCGTCGTCTTTTCTTTTTCGTTAATAGAGAGGACTTCCATCTTTCCTTCCAATTGTTCATTTTTATACACATATCCCTCAATCATCATTCCCTTAAAATCGGGCAAGGTGCCAAACATCTTTGCCCATTGGTTGCCTTCATTGCGGGACGTAATATCAATTTGAATTTTATCAGTAAACCAAACTTCGGTGCGCGTATTTGACTCAGCATCTACGCATATAAATTCCTGACAGGGATAACCGGAAATCGTCTTTGTCTTTCCGGATTTCTTACAATCGATTTTTCCCTCTTTAGTAGAATTCTCATCGATCAAACCTGAACTCATTAATTTATTCAAATTGAAATTGATAGCTGTTCCGGATTTCTCTGCTGTTTGCAATACCAACATGGCGTCTTTGTCCATATCATATACCACTAAGACCTCTCGGTTTTGCTTGTTTTGATCTTTGGTCTTAACCGCAAAATAGGGTTTGTCGGTATTGAGGAAATAATCGAAATAGGACTCGTCCGACTTACTACCGTTTTTATACCCTGTGATACGCATCTTCATTGAAAGATCAAATTCGTACTTGTCCTCGAATTCTGCCTGAAGCAATTCCTTATTCATCATTTCCGATAATTTGGCTAAGCCATCGGCGCCATATTTTTTCTCCATGGCCTCTTTGATGCGATCAGATTGTGCCGATGCAACATGCGACAAGCCAAGTAACATAAAAAGGGTGAAAACAATCTGCTTCATAGGTTTAAATTTTGGTGATAGTTTTTATTCTTTTTCATTCTTAAAAGCCCACATTGCTGCGGAACATTTTAATGGCAATTGCCAATAATATCACGCCAAAGAACTTACGAGTGACGGCTATTCCGGAGGGACCCAACAATCTTTCGATAAAATTGAGCGAACGAAGCACAATAAAAATGAAAATCAAATTGATGAGTATGCCTAGTAGGATGGTAGTTTGACTGTAATCTGCTTTTAAAGACATGATAGTAGTGAGTGTTCCCGACCCGGCGATCAAGGGGAAAGCAATGGGTACAACTACGCCCGTTTTTGCGCCTTGCTCTCCCTTGAAAATTTCTATACCCAATACCATTTCCAGACCGATGATAAAAATAACGATCGAACCGGCGATGGCGAACGAACTTACGTCCACACCCAGTAGATTGAGCAATTTATCACCTATAAAAAAGAACAAAATCATCAGTCCGCCGGATATCAAAGTTGCTTGAGTAGCATGGATATCACCCATTTTACTTTTTAGTCCTATCAATATCGGCATAGAGCCTAGAATATCGATCACTGCAAACAAAGCAAAGGTCACGGTAAACAGTTCGGAAGCAGAAATTTCTAATGGCATATCAAAATATATATTGCAAATCTATGTTTTTCGGGTCGAATTAAAGGGTATCGGCTTTCTTAAGTGTCATATCTTAAGTTGGGTAGTTGGCCTGATCTTTTTAATTCGATTAATATGAATGTATCAAAGTTGAGTCGATTGGCCTTCGCGTCTCTTGCCCTTCTGTCTGCAAGTTCGGTCTTTGCAGGTGAATTTAAGTTGGTAAAGGAGGACGAAACGATATCCCTTTACGAAAGATGGGTGCCGGGCAAAGATGAGCCGGTACGAGAAATTAAAGCTGTACTTTTTATTGATGCCAATGTAGATGATATTATACGTCTTTTAAAAGACGCTCCTAAGGGAAAGAAGTGGAACGGAAATGCGAGTCGATATGAGGTAAGAGAACACAATTTTAGTAGTTGGACGACCTATATCCGTTATGATTTGCCTTGGCCGATGGACGATCAGGATTGCTGTTTGGGGTATAAAGTGATGGAATCTCAACCGGGTAGTAAGATTACAACCATTAAATTCGAAGAAAGGGGCTCCACAGCCTGTCCCTTACAAAAGGATGTAGTCAGGGTCGCGGGTACAAAAGGATATTGGCAGATTGAAGAATGGTCTGACGGTAAGTTGAAAATCGAATACTTGATCACATCTGATCGCAGTAAGAAAATCCCTCGGTGGGTTTCAGATCCGCTGGTGCATAAGAATGTAATGCAAACGCTCACTTCATTTAAGCTGCAGGTAGAGCGCAACAATACAACACATTCATTAACTAGGAGTCAATAGTAATTCAGGTAATTCAGTCTGTGTAAGGTACACTGAAGTTCATAAAATTTTAAGTCGGGGGAGGTCAGCTCTTTAAGCAGACTACATGCAAAAAAAGAAAGAGGCATATCAGAGTTAGGACTCAGTTATGCCTCTTTGTAGCGA
>CAZWPF010000053.1:0-21256 GCA_964636205.1 uncultured Chitinophagaceae bacterium
CAGCCGAAGGCTTCGTACGTCGAGGATGAAATCCGAGACTCGTACGCAAATTGCGCGGCAATTTGCTCGCACGTCGATTCGAGCCTATGGTCGAATCGACCCAATCGCGTGGATATCTATTATTTCTTTTTGTTTCTGATCAATTCCCAGACAACCACTCCCAGGCTCACAGAAATATTCAAGGAATGTTTGCTGCCCCACTGAGGGATTTCGATACAGGCATCAGCAATAGCCAGCACGTCTTCATGCACGCCATTAACCTCGTTGCCGAAAACCAGAGCCAGCGAACTGTCACCGCTCCATTCGAAATCCTGCAACAACGTACTATCGTGCGCCTGTTCTACACAAACGATTTTATACCCCTTATTACGTGCTGCTTCTGCAGCTTCCAACGTTGTTTGAAAATGCTTCCAGGGAACCGTCTCAGTGGCGCCTAATGCGGTTTTATGAATATCCCGGTGAGGAGGTTGAGGAGTATAACCGCAAAGCCAGAGCGCTTCGATCAAAAACGCATCGGATGTTCTGAATGATGAACCGACATTATGCATACTCCGAATATCGTCCAGAATCACGATCAAGGGATGTCTTTGAGCGTTCAAAGCTGCAGCTGCCGAGAGCCTTTCCAGCTCTTCCATGTTCTTTTTTACAAACATGCCGCAAGATAAGCCGAATGACTAGTTTATAATAATTCCAACTTCAATTCGTTCTCCCGTCTAAATGATTATTTTTGTCCGTCCTTTACCAAAACAATTTCGCATACTAATGAAAGTAGTTCTGTTTGCAGGTGGGCGTGGAACACGGATTTCCGAGGAATCGGTACTGAGGCCCAAGCCTATGATCGAAATCGGTGGTAAGCCTATATTATGGCATATCATGAAGATTTATGCCGCATATGGTCACACCGAATTTATTGTCTGCCTCGGTTACCGCGGCTGGATGATCAAAGAATATTTTGTCAACTACTTTATACATAACGCGGATGTTACGGTAGATCTTTCCGATAATTCCATTGAAGTTCATCAGAAATTTGCAGAGCCATTTAAGATATCTTTGATCGAAACCGGACTGGATACTATGACGGCAGGAAGATTGAAAAGGGTGTTGCCCTATGTCAACAACGAACCCTTTATGCTAACGTATGGCGATGGTGTAGCTGATATAGATATTAATGAGTTGCTGAGGTTTCATAAAGAATCAAATAAGATCTGTACGATGACCGCTATCCAGGCAACCAGCAGGTTCGGCGTCATCAGTATGCAAGACGACGGTTCCATCAACAGTTTTGAAGAAAAGCCTGCAGAAAGCGGGACTTGGATCAACGGGGGCTTCTTTGTGATCGAGCCTGAAATTGCGAAGTATTTGCACGATGATGCAGACCTCGTAATGTGGGAACAGCAACCGATGAAGGATTTGGCAAGGGATGGAGAAATAGCTGCGTACAGACACCATGGATTCTGGAAATGTATGGACACCTTGCGGGATAAAGAGGATTTGGAGCATTTGTGGAATCATGATCCGCTCTGGAGAAAATGGTAGTTGATTCAATTTTATAGTTTGAAAATCAGTTCATGACAATTGAATATTTAAAGCAGGCGTTCAGAGGTAAACGGGTTTTCCTGACCGGTCATACCGGATTTAAGGGGGCTTGGATGCTTCAGGTCTTGCAATGGCTCGGTGCCGATGTGAAGGGTTATTCTCTGGCGCCTGAAAACGACTACGACCTTTACCATAAGATAAAAGGTGATGATCTGTGTTACTCTTCCGTGTTGGCCGACTTGCGCGATTTACATCAGTTGAAGGGTGAGATGGTACGGTTTGAGCCTCATTTTGTATTTCATCTGGCAGCCCAATCTTTGGTGCGCCGTAGTTATGAATTACCTGTTGACACCTTTGCGGTAAATACCCTGGGTACTGTTCATGTATTAGAAGCTATGCGGGCTTTGTCTCAACCGGCAGTGGGGTTGATGATTACTACTGATAAGGTTTATGAGAATCCCGAGCGCGGGGAGCCATTTACCGAAGAAGATAAACTGGGTGGCTATGATCCTTATTCAGCCAGTAAGGCAGCCGCTGAAATTGTGGTGGCTTCATATATACGTTCCTTCTTCCATCCTGAAAAGCATGCGCAACATCAAAAATCTATTGCTTCGGTTCGTGCAGGCAATGTAATTGGTGGTGGGGATTTTGCAGAGGATCGTATTATACCGGATATCGTTCGCGCATTGGATGCAGGTCGGGCTGTGCAGCTACGTCACCCTAAATCGGTTAGACCATGGCAGCATGTGTTGGAACCTTTAGCAGGTTATTTGTTATTAGCTGCGAAAATGCAGGAAGCTCCAACTCGCTACGTAGGTGCGTATAATTTCGGACCGGAAATTAATGATGAGCGTACGGTAGAAGAACTTACTCAGATATTTCTGCAGGCCTATGGTGGAAAGGGTAGCTATGAATTGACTGTTCAGGACGAAAATTTGCACGAGGCCAAGTTATTGCTGTTGAATAGCGAGAAGGCCAAGCAGGAACTTGGCTGGCGTCCGGCACTGGATGCGGCTACAGCGATTCGTTGGACAGCCGAGTGGTATGCAGATAAGGAGCGTTCAGCAGCTGAAAAATGTCAGGATCAAATTGAGCGCTATTTCTCGGGAATCTGAAGCCCGACTTGAATTTTAGATTTAGATGATTTAACCTAAAATAATGATATTGAAACCATCTGCGTTGAAAGGGGCGCTGGTACTCGATTTACCGGCATTTACAGATGAGCGGGGATTATTTGTCAAAACATTTCATGATACCATGTTCCGGGAGGCGGGAATCGAATTTACGCTTCGCGAAAGTTATTTTTCCCACTCTGTGAAAGATGTGATCCGCGGCATGCATTTTCAAGTTCCACCACATCAGCATAGCAAAATAGTATTTTGTCCGCAAGGAGCCATTCTGGACGTAATTGTCGATCTGAGAAAGGGTTCACCGACCTATGGAAGGTTTGATATGCAGGAACTCTCGGCTGCCAATCACAAGGCTTTCTTTATTCCTGAAGGATTTGCACATGGCTTTATGTCGCTGACCGACGATGCGATCACCTATTATTTGGTCTCATCCGAATACAGTCGGGAGCACGATACCGGAATTCGTTATGATAGTTTTGGAATGGATTGGGGAATAGAAGCGCCCATCATGTCGCCCCGCGACCGTTCGTTTATCGATCTGGCTGCATTTGATAGTCCTTTTGAGTGGGAAGGATAAGACTCAATGCAAATTAAACTATACCCAATTCAACCGCTGCTTTGAGCAGTCCGAGCGGGGTTTTGGCTCCAACCTTGCGCATCAGATTAAAGCGGTGACGTTCTACTGTTCTTACGCTCAGGAATAATTTTTCTGCGATTTCCTGGTTGCTATTATCCTGTAAAACCAGATGCAACACATCTTTTTCGCGTTTGGTGAGTTGAACATTATTCTGATCCGGGAGTGTTCCCGTCATTTGCCTTTTGTAAAATACTGCTTCGTCGAATACCTTTTCTTTGAGTTGCGGTTCGATGAATTCTTCTCCCGTAAATACACTTCTGATTGCGCTGATCATTGTTTGCTGGTCGGTATTTTTCAGCAAAAAACCCTTACAGCCACTGCGCAGCATATTCTTAACTGCAGCGGGGGTATCTAAACTGGTGAGTGCAATTATTTTTATGGACGGGTATTTCTGACTGATATCGGCGGCAATGTCCTTTCCGTTTATATCCGGAAGGAGAATATCAAGCAGTAAGACATCCGGTTGTTGTGTTTTTAAATGCGCAAGCAGAGCCTCTCCGCTGTTAAATGTCCCGGTTACTTTGACATCGGAATAGGGCTGGAGCAAATTGACCACCCCGGCGACCGCCAGCGGATGATCATCCGTTATGAATACCTCTATATGCTGATTTGGTTTCATCGTGTATAAAGATATTAAATGGTTTGCTTAATCTGGTCGGGATTGGTAGCATTTAATTGATCCAAATTAAACTCCAGACTGATACTGGTACCTTCACCACTACTGATATGTATATGTCCGTTCAAATGTCGCACTCTCGTGGCGATATTCTTAAGACCCATCCCATTTTCTGTAATCTGATCATGCATGCCTTTGCCATTGTCCTCCACTTCTATACCAAGGCAATTATCGTTATAGCTAATTTGAACAAGGGCTTGGGTCGCATCGGCATGTTTGATAATGTTCTGCACTAATTCCTGTACGATCCGATAAATCGCTATTTCGATCTGAATATCGAACCGGGGAATTTCATCCATTTGTTCATATCTCAATTTGAAAGGCAGGGTGGGTTGCAGACTTTTGCAAAAATATTGCAAAGCCTCAGCCAATCCTCCTTCCAACAACATATCCGGCATGAGATGATGCGCTACATTTCTGAGCGATTGCGTAGCAATGTTCAATTGTTCTATATGCGGCAGCAATTCTTTTTTATCGATATAATCGTCTGATTTACCGGCCAGCGCCGACAGGTTCATCTTCACTACCGAAAACTGGACCATAATACTATCGTGCAGATCTCGGGCTATTCTGTTTCTTTCTTTTTCTTCGGCCTTCAAAATGGATCTGAATTCTTGTAATTGTTGCAATCTCAAGAGTTGTCGAATATTGGCATCTTTCAGCGCTTGCTTGTTTCGGTGGTATTTTCCCAGCAGAATGATACTGATACAGGCAATGATTAATCCCGTGATAGAGATGCCAATCCAAAGATTTCGGGCGCTCAGTTTTTTTTCCGCGAGTTGAATGCTCAGCTGTTTTTCTTTTAGCTCTTTGTCTTTTAGCGCTGACCGGAATCTGGTTTCCAGTAATTGTGCGGTATGGGACTGACTGATTTTGTGGATGCTGTCGCTGAGAACCCAAGCTCGTTGTTGGTGATGGAAGGCACTGTCCCAGTTTCTCCTGCCGGCATAAAGTGCTGCCAATTGCAAGTGTGCGTTTAAGCTATTTTGCAGGAGACCCGATGCATCTGCAACGTTCAGGGCGCGCAAGAGAAAGTCACGCGCCAGTGCGGTGTTGCCGGTTTGAAAATAGGCTTCGCCAAAACTGGCGGAGGTGCTGCTTGCCGTCTCCGGATTGAGGTGGGGTACCCGCAAACTTGCTTGTTTAAGGTAATATATGGCCAGCTCGGGCTGTTTATCTTTTAATGCCACATCGGCCAAACCTTTGTATGCAAAATGTACGGTATATGCCGATTTGGTAAGAGTGGCTTCGGTGAGGGCAAGTTTGTAATAGATCGTTGCGCTGTCCCTTTGTTGCAGTCCGAGATAGGAAGTGCCCATGTGCGCGTAGGTGAGAGCCTGACCTACAAAATTACCCTTATACCATGCCGTAGATATTCCTTTTTTGAGATAATAAAGCGCTTGATTGTACTGTCCGATATTATTGAGCAGATAGCCGATATTACAAAAAATAGCTTCGGTGGGGAATTCAGCTTCCGGGTATAGCTCGCTGGTTTTTAAGGCCAGGTCGTAGTAATGAATAGCACTTTCGGTGCCCCCCCATTTTGCGTAAGTGGCGGCCAGGTTATTGTATAAATAAGGCAGGGATAGCCGATCGTCGATTTCTTTGGCAAAGCGAATTGCCTGATCCAGAAAATATACTGATTTCTGGAACTTGCCCTGTTCTCCCTCCACATTGCCGAGTCCGTTAAGACTCCTGATAATTCCGGTATTATAGTGTATCTGCCGACTCAGCTGGAAGCTGAATTGATAAATAGAATAGGCACTGTCATACTGCCTTGCGAGCACCATTCGCACCGCTTCACTAATTAATTCGTTGACACCGGCAGTGTCGGGTTTCGGGAGAATATGTTCGAATTGAGCGGAGGTTTTGAAAACCACCGTCATCATAACGATCAAACATGCAATATAGCGCCGAATAAGCATGAATCTAAGTTAGCACGAATCCTGATACCTCGGTAAATCGCATAGAGTCTGATGCAGAAATTGCGTAATCGTACCCAATTTTCAAAATTGGGTAGGTTCGCGCTAACAGTCAATATCATGAATGGATAAATTTGTGTAAAATGCTGATAGTTATGCGTAAAATTGCTACTTTATTTCTAATGAGTACGGTCGGTTTGTTGCCGGCCGACGAGGTTAAAGCGCAGGACGTAGGTCTCAAATGGGTGAGGGACTTCGGCTCTGCGAAAGACTCAGAATTTGGGTTGAAAATCCATACCGACAAGGCGGGGTATATTTATACCACCGGTTTCGTAGGGGATATGGTCGATTTCAACCGCCAAGGTAATGTACCTGTAATTGCCGGTTATCCTTCTAATTCCGGAGATGCCTTTGTAACCAAACACAATACAGATGGAGATCTGATTTGGGTTCGCACTATGGTCGGCCCCAGTTCAGAACGTGGGAATGGTGTAACTACCGACAAGGATGGTAATGTTTATGTGGTAGGTAACTTTTTTGGTACTACTACTTTCAATCCCGGAGGTGGTGCACAAGTGCATAGCATTGCTACCAAGGGTAGTTCTGATATGTTCATCACCAAGTACGACAAAAATGGAGTGTTCCAATGGGTGAAAACATTCGGTGGCACCGGTACAGATGATTTATATGATGTACAGGTCGATTCTTCCGGTAATGTTTATGCTGTGGGTTTGTTTGACGGAACGGTGGATTTTGGTAATATCCAACTGACTGCTTCCGGTGCTTTGTATGCAGTAGTAATGAAACTGAATCCAGCCGGTGATGTGCAATGGGCACATGCATTCGGTGTGGGCGGCCCCAGAGGTACCCAACACTCCGCCAATGCGGTCACGGTTGACGAAGATCAGAATATTTATGTTTTGGGTGATTTTACCGAAACAGTTGATTTTGATCCTTCAGCTGGAACAAGCAATCTGACTTCTGCAGGTAATAGCGATATCTATTTGTTGAAACTCACCAACGCCGGTAATTTCGTGTGGGTGCGTTCCTTCCCCGGTCCGAACTCTTCTTCTGCGATAGATCTTCATGCAGACGGAATGGGTAATATATATGCTGCAGGTTGGTTTACCGATTCTATGGCAATGACTCCAAATGCTGCTAACCGGAATACGCTTCTGTCTAAAGGTGCCGGTGCATCATGGAATGGTTTCGTGGCTCGCTTCGACAAAAATGGCAATTATAGTTGGGGCATCCCGGTCGGCGATAAACAAGCTACTCAGGTTTTGGGTGTGAGTACCGACGTGTCGGGTAATGTTTATATTACCGGTTATTATGATGGTATCGTTGATTTTGATCCGCATCCCACCAATACCGCATTGCGTGAAACCGTCAAGTCATGGGATATTTTTGTCGCTCGTTATTCTCCTGCAGGCGAATTCGTTTGGGTGAAAACAGCAGGCGGGGCAGGCGATCCGGGAGCACCTTCAGCTTCAGATGTTGGTCATTCTATTGCAGTGGATACCGGATATAATGTTTATGTTACCGGTTATTACCAAGGTACTGTAGATTTTGACCCGGGTCCGGATACTGCAGCTTTTACAACCGCTGGTCGTACTGATGTTTATATCTGGAAATTGCGTTGTCCTGAAACCAATTCCGTAACTGTAGTCGATGAAACTTGTAGTAGTTCTTACACCTGGAACGGAATAGAATATCATGAATCAGGTATCTACTATCAATCCTACTATTTAGGTGAGGGCTGCGACAGTGTTGCTTCTTTGGAATTGACACTGGGCGAAGCTGTGCGCAAGCCTTTAATTGATGTAAGAGAATTTACACTGAGCGTACCCTCTGGTTATGCAAGCTATCAATGGCTGTTCAACGGAGCTAAAATTGATGGTGCTACAGATAGTACGCTGGTGGTTGACAAAAACGGTAACTATGCCGTGGTAGTGTCCAACTCCTACAACTGCGTGGATACATCTGATGAATATCAAGTAAACAACGTATCTGTAAAGACAATTAATAGTGAACACATCCGCCTGGCTCCAAATCCGGCCAGCAGTGTTTTGTATATTTATGGTGTACAACCAGAGCTGGTAACTATCGCTACTTTGGAAGGAAGACAAGTTGCTTCTTACAAAGGTGCTAATGTTATCGATATCTCTAATCTTTCCGGTGGTATCTACATCGTAGCTATCTATGGTGAGGAAGGAATATTAAAACGCGAGAAGTTTATTAAGCTCGATTAATTTGCTTGTTTGAAATGGTGTTGGAGGCACACAACTGTTCCCTGTTGTGTGCCTTTTTTTATTTTCAGTCGCTAATCATTTTGTCTTACTGAGTTATAGTAGGATCATTTGGGTGTGCCCTTGCCTTATCCGACCACTTCGGTTCAGAATCCTTAAGTTTGTAATTCACATAATCTGGTAAAATGAATATTTCGGAACTATTAGTCCAATTAGGGGTTAAGGATAAGAATGAGGGTGCGGGAACCGGAACCAAATGGTTGTCGTCTGATGGATCCAGGATCGAGTCCCGCTCACCTGTAGATGCAAAACTGATAGCTTCAGTGAAAACTGTAGATCGGAATACCTACGATCGGGTAGTAGATCAGGCAGCACAGGCGTTTCAAGAATGGCGCATGTGGCCGGCCCCTCGCCGTGGCGAAATCGTTCGTCAGATTGGAGATGCACTTCGGAAGCATAAGAAGGATTTGGGAATGTTGGTCTCCTACGAAATGGGTAAGAGTTTGCAAGAGGGGATGGGTGAAGTGCAGGAGATGATCGATATAGCAGATTTTGCAGTGGGTTTGTCACGCCAGTTGTACGGATTGACTATGCATAGTGAGCGGCCCGGACATAGAATGTATGAGCAATGGCATCCGTTGGGGGTAACAGGTATTATAACAGCATTTAATTTCCCCGTGGCTGTATGGAGTTGGAATAGCTTTATCGCTTTGGTCTGTGGCAATACCTGCGTTTGGAAGCCATCGGAGCATACACCGGTTACGGCTATCGCTTGTCAGCAGATCATTGCCGAAGTTTTTCGTGAGAACGCAGTACCAGAGGGGGTGTCCGGTCTGGTAGTGGGTAATTTTGAAGTGGGAGAATGGATCAGTCGGGATGAGCGGATTCCCTTGGTTTCCGCTACCGGATCTACCCGAATGGGAAAAGCTGTGGCGACTACCGTGGCAGCTCGTTTGGGTCGGTCATTATTAGAATTGGGTGGTAATAATGCGATTATCGTTTCAGAACACGCCGACTTGGAAATCGCTTTGCGTGCAGCGGTCTTTGGTGCAGTGGGTACAGCAGGACAGCGTTGTACGACCACGCGCAGATTGATTGTACATCAAAATGTTTATCAGGAATTCAAACAAAAGTTGGTGCGCGCGTATGCCCAACTAAAGATTGGCAATCCGCTTGATGAATCTATACATGTGGGTCCTTTGGTGAATCGACAAGCCGTAGATAATTATCTGAATGCCTTGGCAGAACTAGATCGGATGGGAGCTACGGCAGTGGTGCCGGGCGGAGTGTTGGAGGGACCGGGTTATGAGAGCGGATGTTATGTTCGTCCTTGTATTTATGAGGTGCAGCCTGACTACGCTATAGTTAAGCAGGAGACTTTTGCGCCTATACTGTATATAATGACTTATCAAAATCTTGAAGAAGCGATTGCGATTCAGAACAATGTACCGCAGGGATTGTCTTCATCGATAATGACTTTAAATATGCGCGAAGCCGAATTGTTTTTATCACATCAGGGTAGTGATTGCGGCATTGCCAATGTCAATATAGGTACCAGCGGGGCCGAGATCGGCGGAGCTTTCGGTGGGGAGAAGGAAACCGGAGGTGGCAGGGAGAGTGGCTCTGATAGCTGGAGGGCTTATATGCGTCGGCAGACCAATACTATCAACTGGAGTGATCAGCTACCATTGGCTCAGGGAATATCATTTGATATTTAAGGGCGGTAGTTGTCGAAGGGGACAGAGTGGACTGCCCGGAGATTTCGACAGAAATGATCAGGGTTTACTCTTGTTATTAAAAGCATTGCAAAAAAATGGGCTGCTCAATGAGCAGCCCTATTAAATTATTAACCGATAACGAAATTATTTTATCTGGAACCCCATCTGAATTTCTTGCTACCGGGGCATTTTGTTTGCCAGTATTCTCCGATATTTCCGAAGGCTTCGAAATAAATTGCCGCTGTGATACCACCAAACCAGTACCAATCGTTGGCTTTGCTATCACCACGTTGGTGTTTGTAATCGGGGTAGTAGCTACCGTCCCAGTAAGGACTTTGGTTGCCACGATAGGCTAGGTCAACAGCCAGTTTACCTTTATGTTGTTCCAGAATGTCCATGTTTACATAAGACTTGCTCACGTCGTCCAGATAGTCGGTCGCAGTGTAGCGGAACCCCAGTTCGGTAGTAATCATCAAGGTTTTACCTACAAAGAATTTCAAACCACCCCCGATCGGGAAAGCGACATTCACCAAGTTATACTCTTTCCTGTCGGGATATTCAGCCAGACCCTGACCTTCTGTACCCAATGGACGGAGAAAAACCTTTTCGTTATTAGGGCCATCCGTAAAAGGATTGCTGTAGAATACAGCGAGCCCCGCAAACATGTAAGGTGAAAATTTAAAACGATTGACTTCTACGGGTAACAGATTGACTTCGATTGCACCGTGAACTTCTGTCAGATTACTTGCAAAACGAAGGTTCCGTTCTTTTTTCAGTTGAACATCTGAAAGACTATCGGCTCCTGCAATCTGAGTACGGGAAATCCCAAAGCGCAGACCCATATGAGGGTTCATATAGTACTTATAAAACGCCCCTCCGACCGGTTTGTAATTATAAGATGAAAAGACCTTTTCCTGAAGATCTCCGATATAATTAGAAACACCGGCCATGAGTCCTACTTCATGGTGTGGTTGAGCAGAAACCCCAGTACTGATCAACCCGGCAATTGCAATTGTGCTTAGAAATCGTTTCATCGGTTAGTTATGGATATTTTCAGAAGCAATCGTGGCTGGGATAAATTCGCGTTATTCTGCTAACTATCAGAAAATCAATGCAAAAATAATTTCCTGCCAACAACTTGCTATTTGAGTTCGAAAGATAAAAACAATTTTTCAAAAACAAAATTGTAGTCCAATATTTATTGTGTTTCAATTTTGTTTGAGCGCAATAAATTATTTACCGTCTTAGAATAATCCGGAAGGTAGTTCCTTTACCAATTTCGGAATGTTTGACGTAAAGCGAACCGTGATGATATTTCTCAATGATTCGTTTGGAGAGGGACAGGCCTAGTCCCCAACCCCTTTTCTTGGTCGTAAATCCCGGATTGAATACTTTTTTGATCTGATGTTTGGGCATACCTTTTCCGGTATCATTAATATCGATTAAAATCTGTCTTTGGTGATCGCTCACTCTAATCACCACCTCCCCTTGTCCGTACATGGCATCGAGGGCATTTCGGATAATATTCTCTATAACCCAGTCGAACAACGGTCCGCTAAGCAATACCGGGATCTCTTGCGCTTCTGTTTCAAGGCGAATAGATATCTTGCTGGGGGCTCTTCGCTGCATATAAACGACCATATTGCGTAGTCGTTTCACCAGGTCTTCTTCTTCCAACTGCGGAATACTTCCTACTTTCCCGAATCGGTCGGCCACCAGTTTTAGTCGGTCCAGGTCTTTTTTGATTTCCAGAATAGCTTCTTGTTCTCCGTATTGTTCTTTGAAAATCTCCAGCCATCCTTCAATTGAGGTGAGTGGAGTGCCGATTTGGTGGGCAGTTTCTTTTGATAGTCCGACCCAAACCTGGTTTTGTATAGATTTATGTGCGATGCTCAAAGTGATCAATACTATAATTAGAAATACAATGATGATCGCGAGTTGGAAGTAGGGAAAATAACGTAATTGGGTGAGCAAGTGCGACTGGCCATAATATATATAGTTGATCCCTTCGCCGAAATCAGAAATGATAGGAGGCTGGAGGGTCCTGAATTCATCTAATTTTCTCATTGCGAAATTGGGATCCTTGGCAATTTTTGCTGAATCCAAATTCTTATAATCGATGATATTGCCGTCCTCGTCGGTAATGATTAGGGGAATAGTTCGGTTCTGACTGATCAGATTAGTGGCAAGATCGATTTCCTGGTCGTTGGGGGAGGTGATAATTGTGCGGATACCCAACGCGAGTTGCTCTACATTTCTGGTTTCCTCCAGGGCGAGTTGTCGGGCCAACTGATTGGTAAAAACTAGTGAAGCCACTACAATTCCAAGAGCTACAATAATGAGATATGTTTTCCAAGTCAGGTATTGCCGCATAAATCCACTGTTCTATTACGAATATCCGGTAAAAATATTGTGATTTTAAAGGAATTGGCATAATTTTGTGAAGCAAATTTCGCAACCAATGAATACAGAACAACATACTGAGGAAATCTATGATGAGCTGACCGTTGAGAATACGAATGATATCGAGCATGATAAGCCCTCTAAATCTCGTTTTTTATTTTTACTGGGATTCTTCGGTATTTTCATTTTCGCATGGGCGGGATGCTACAATTTACATTCTCACAAATTTAAATCCAATGCGGATGTAAAAGTGCCGGACAATACACTTTACAATCCTAAGTATAAATAAGGGAGTTTACACAACGGGATGATAGTATCTTCACTGGATACCGCTGTTGTGATTCTAAGCTATAATGGCAGGAAATGGCACGAGCAATTCCTGCCATTAATAGTTTCAGAAGCCCGCAATGATTATGAGGTTGTTATTATTGACAATGCCTCTACCGACGACACGCTTTCTTATATCCATACACATTTCCCTACGGTAAAAACCGTTCAAATTTCAGTAAATAAGGGATTTGCGCATGGTTATGCCGAGGGTTTGAAGCAAATTCAGGCTAAGTACTATGTATTGCTAAGTGCTGATTTTGAGGTCACACCCGGATGGTTTCCACCATTGTTGCACGCGATGCAGCGATATCCCGGTTTGGCTGCTTGTCAGCCCAAAATCCGTTATTGGCGCGACCGGGATTTCTTTGAATATGCAGGAGCCGGCGGCGGCTTTATGGATAAATGGGGTTATTTATTCTGCCGGGGTAGGATATTCAACGATTTGGAGCGGGACCACGGTCAGTACAACGATGATATCGAAGTGTTTTGGGCTTCGGGTGGATGTTTGATGGTAAGGGCAGATCTCTATCATAAGCTGGGCGGACTGGAGCCGGATTTGTATGCACATATGGAAGAGGTGGATTTGTGTTGGCGATTAAAGAATGCGGGATATCGAATAGGTTATATCGGACAATCGACCGTTTTTCATGTGGGAGGTAGCGTAATTAGTTATGGAAGTCCGCAGAAATTGTTTTACAATTTTCGAAATAGCCTGATTCTCCTTTTGAAGAATGAGCGTGCGAGACGATTAGTTTGGTTGATGCCATTGAGATTGGTTTTAGATGGAATCGCAGGAATCCAGATGTTGGCCGTTGGCAATCTCAAAGGCACATTAACCATCATCAAAGCTCATTTTAATTTTTACGGTTCCCTGGGAAAATGGTTAAAAGCCAGACGCGAGGCGCAGAAGCACGTAACTCATAGAAACACGGCCGGAATATTTCCACGTAGTATTATCTGGCAATATTTTGCCTTGAGGAAGAAAAAGTTTTCCAAGTTAAACTGGAAGCCGGATCCGCTGTAAAAGCGAATTGAAGTTTTGTCAGTTTGATAAATAAGCAGATACGACTGTCGCTACTTTATATATTGACTTCTTCTGCCTTGGTTACAGATCCTTTCAGACTCAATTATTTCCATTTAAAAACGGCCATTCCCGGAATTTTGGGAATTCTTTAAAGAATGGTCCTATTTCGACTCAAAGAGTTGTGAACCAACGAACCTCGTAAAGCTTTTAATCATATTACCGTGTAATACATGTAAACGACTTGTTTTTTAACACTTATCTTTGCCCGCAAATTATCTTTCCATGCACCAATCAGTATTTAATCAGATGGCGCAAATGGGGCACGAACAGGTAGTTTTCTGCCATGATCCCCATACCGGTCTGAACGCTATTATAGCGATACACGATACAACTCTTGGTCCCGCACTTGGTGGTACGAGACTTTGGAATTACAAAAATCACGAAGAGGCCGTCGTAGACGCCTTAAGACTGAGCCGTGGTATGACTTATAAAGCTGCTATTTCCGGTTTAAATCTGGGTGGCGGTAAAGCAGTGATTATCGGAGATGCTTCTAACGTAAAATCAGAAGCTCTTTGGCGTCGCTACGGAAAATTCGTCAACAGTCTGAACGGCAAATATATCACTGCTGAGGACGTGAACACTTCGGCTACGGATATGGAGTACATTTCTATGGAGACCAGACATGTAACCGGTGTTCCGGAATACATGGGCGGTAGTGGCGATCCTTCTCCTTTTACAGCTTATGGCGTATTTACCGGTTTGAAAGCTTCTGCTAAAAAGGCATGGGGTACCGACGAACTGAGTGGTAAGAAGGTGTTGGTGCAAGGTGTAGGTCATGTGGGACAGTACCTGGTAGAGCATCTGGTGAAAGCCGGTGCTAACGTGGCTGTTTCTGATATCAGTGAGTCTAAACTGAAAGAAGTAACTACCAAATTCCCTTCTGTTAAGGTGGTACCTAACAGTGAAATTTGGGATTACGAAATGGATATTTTTGCTCCATGCGCGCTTGGTGCAATCATCAATACCGAAACAATTGGCAAGCTTAAATGTGTAGTAATTGCAGGTGCTGCCAATAATCAGTTGGAAGACGAAGATATACACGGTGCGATGTTGGTTGAAAAGGGGATTGTTTATGCTCCTGACTTTTTGATCAATGCGGGCGGTTTGATCAACGTTAGTGCTGAATTGGACGGTTATAATAAAGAAAGAGTATTGGGTCAGGTCGAAAAGATTTACAACCGTACTCTGGAAATATTTGCTACTGCTGAAGCTGAGAAGATTCATACTCAGCGCGCGGCGATTCGTTTGGCAGAGAAGAGATTGCGCGATATCGCTCAAGTAAAAGCGAAACTCTAATTCCAATAATTGATTTTGTTTATAGTAATGGCCCTTCGGGGCCATTTTTTTTGTGGAATTTATTGAAACTTCCTTGTCTTGATGCAACAATAATAAACCTCAGAAGAAACCTGAGTTTTTAAATGCAATATGATGATCGGGTAATTTCTACATTTCCATGACAATAAACTAGTGTTTTAGAAATCAATCAAATGTAGCTTTGCGGGCAATTAAAAGATATCTATGAAATACGCTGTCTTATGTATTTGCATGGCCGGAATGGTTGCCAACAACGTTCAGGCGCAGCAATCCGACCCCAAAGATCCACTTCGATACGACGATGAAAAACATTTTAAAAATATTCGTCAGCTGACATTCGGTGGTGATAATGCGGAAGCCTATTTCGGGTTCGATAACGAATATGTCATTTTTCAAAGGACAGATCCCAAAGACGGTATTTTATGCGATCAGATCTTCTATGGTAAGATTCCTGCTTCTCCAAAAGACAGTTTTCATTACAAGATGGTGAGCACCGGCAAAGGTCGCACTACCTGCGCTTATATTATGCCCGATAAAAAGCATGTTCTCTACGCATCTACCCATTTGGGCGGAGATGACTGTCCTCCTGTACCGGATAGAGAAGTACTCAAAAAATATGTTTGGCCTATCTATGATAGCTATGATATTTTTGTGGCTGATCTGAACGGTAATATTGTAAAGCAATTGACGAACGAACCCGGTTATGATGGGGAAGCTACCATTTCACCAAAAGGAGATAAAATCGTCTTCACTTCTATCCGCAATGGAGATCTGGATCTCTACATAATGGATATCGATGGAAGTAATGTTCGTCAGATTACCAACGAACTTGGATACGATGGCGGTGCTTGGTTTTCACCTGATGGTACTAAGATCGTATGGCGTGCTTCTCGGTTTAAAACAGAGAAAGAGGCCAACGAATACAAGCGATTGCTGGCGGAAGGATTGGTAATGCCGACTGAAATGGAAGTTTTTGTATGTGATGCTGATGGTTCAAACGTGCGTCAAGTAACTAATATCGGAAAGGCAAACTGGGCACCCAATTTCACACCTGATGGAAACCGAATTATTTTTGCATCCAATCATGAGTATGAAAAAGGATTCCCCTTCAATATGTACCTGATCAATCTCGATGGTACCGGGTTGAAGAAAATCTCGCACGATGGCGGATTTGATGCCTTTCCAATGTTTTCACCCGATGGCAAGAAACTGATTTTTAGTTCTAATCGTAACAATGGTGGAACCAGAGATACCAACCTCTTTATCTGCGATTGGGTAGAGTAGTTCTATCCAACACCAAAGATATGCCTGCGGGCAGCTATTAATTCGTCACCGCTGATGCTATGCGGCTTTTCATGGTAGATTAATTGTTGAAGATCGCCCTGAAGATTCGTGATAATATCAGCGGTTTCTTCTATTCTTGACATAGGCACATGCGGATCTCTATCACCCGCACTGAGATGAATAGGTGTACCTTCAAAATTTCCACTATAACGATCCCGATTTATTGTTTCTCCAATCAATCCGCCAGTAAAAGCTATAATCCCGCCCCAACGTTGTGCATGACGCGTAGCGTATTCCAACATCAGACAGGCTCCCTGTGAGAACCCCAAAAAATAGATCTGAGAAGCTTTAAAGTTGGCCTCCACAGCGGTTTGTACTGTTTGATCGATTATACTCAATGAGTCATCCAACCAAGGTTGATTGCTGGATTCAGGAGCCATAAAACTATATGGATACCAGGTCTGATGTTTCGCCCGGGGTGCAAGTATCCATGCTGCACCCGGATGCAAATGAGGGGCCAGGGTGACAATATCCTCCGGACTGCCACCCCTCCCATGTATCATGATGAGAACTTTGTCTGCGTCCTCGGGCTGACTGCCTTTTTGAAGCAGTTTATGAGATGTAATCATAGTCGGTTATTTAGCCAATAGCTGGTAAAATGGTTTCAATCTTGCCACGCAGGGATTCATATTGCGGAGGCAATTTCAATCCTTTACCTAATTCCTTGATTTCTTCATCAATCAAAAAGCCCGGATTATCAGTTGCGATTTCAAACAAAACCCCACCCGGTTCTCTGAAGTAAACGGAATAGAAATAATTTCTATCGATCTGTTCTGTGATATGCAGTCCAAGCAGTCTGACTTGTTCTCGGAAATGCATCAAAGTTTCCTGATCGGGCACCCTGAATGCGATATGGTGGACAGAACCTCCGGCTACCAACCCTTCGGGTTCACCCTTAGCCTCTACCAAATCGATGATGTTGGCATCGGTTACCGCATCGGTAACGAACCGATATCGGTTAATCTCTTGCTTCAACAATCTATAGCCAAATACCTCAGTTAGGATCTTAGCAGTGGGCTCGATATCATTGGTGGTGATCGTAGCATGGTGAAATCCTTTCAACGCCTTACTTGCGTCCACCTCCGGGGTAGTCCAACCGATTCGGTTATCCACTACCGCCGGAACAGTCAATTCCAGCTTCAATCCATCGGGATCCAAAAATGTCAAATAAGACTCCCCAAATTTTCGAGATACATTATTGAAAATAATATTGTTTTCTTCAAACCTGTTTTTCCAGAATTCCAAACTGCCTTCGGGTACGGAATAACCGATTTCGGTTACCTGTCTTGCACCTCTTCTACCTTTTGGAACCTCGTTTCCCCAAGGGAAAAATGTTAGGATAGTACCGGGTGTGCCTTTTTCGTCACCGAAATAGAAATGATAACTGCCTGGGTCATCGAAGTTAACAGTTTTCTTCACCAATCGGAGCCCGAGCACTCGCGTATAAAAATCATAATTCCGCAGAGCGTCGCCTGCAATCGCGGTAATATGATGGATTCCTGTTATTTTGTTCATGACCTCTTATTTTTATTAAGCAAAATTGCTATAGTTATCGGACACAGCCATTGACCTATGACAAGAATTTCGTGCCACCGTCTAAAGGCTGAATTTTTGGCAGTAAAGGCAATAAAAAAGCCCGGTAAGTTCCGGGCTTTCAATTGATTATTAAAATCTTGTCTAGAATTCATAACCTATATCAGTCCGAAAGTACATACCCTCGAATTTGATTTTTTCAGCGTTTTGGTAGCTGGTTTGCAAGGCTTCTTGTAATGTACTGCCCAAAGATGTGATAGCGAGTACCCTTCCGCCACTAGTAATAACCTCTCCATTTTGTTTTCCGGTGCCGGCATGGAACACAGTACTACCGGACACCTGATCGAGGTTGCTGATCACCTTGCCTTTTTGATAGGGCCCCGGGTATCCGCCGGAAACCAGCATTACTGTAGCTGCAGCCTTATCGCTGTGTCGGATCGTTACCTGGTCGAGTTGATTATCGTTCATTTTCACAATTAACTCTAGCAGATCGTTCTCCAGACGAGGCATCACCACCTCAGTTTCCGGATCTCCCATGCGGCAATTGTATTCGATTACATAAGGCTCACCGGCTACCTTGATCAGTCCGAAGAAGATGAAACCTTGGTAAATGATTTCTTCCCGGCGCAGTCCGTCGATTGTAGGTTTAATTATTCTGTTTTCTACCTTTTGGAGAAATTCTTTGTCTGCAAACGGCACTGGAGATATGGCCCCCATTCCACCGGTATTCAAACCGGTATCCCCTTCGCCTATTCTTTTATAATCTTTGGCTTCTGGAAGAATGACATAATTTTTGCCATCGGAGAGCACGAAAACCGAGAGCTCGATTCCGTCTAGGAATTGTTCGACTACAACTTTTTTGCCGGCGTCTCCGAAAGCACCTTCCTGAATCATATTCCTAAACGATTCGGCAGCTTCTTTATGGGAGGTGGCTATGACCACACCCTTCCCGGCTGCAAGTCCGTCGCATTTCAATACGATAGGCAATGATTGTTGTTGCAACCAGTTCAGGCCCTCTTCGAAATTTTCGGCAGTGAATTCCTGATAACGGGCAGTAGGAATGTTATGTCTTTCCATAAATTTCTTAGAGAAAGCCTTACTGCCTTCAAGTTGCGCACCTTTTTTTGACGGACCTGCAACGATGATATGTTTCAGTTCGGGGTCTTGTTTTACAAAGTCATAGATGCCGGCTACCAGGGGATCTTCAGGACCTGGAACGATGATATCTATTTCATATTCGAGGCAAAACTCCTTAATCGCATCAAAGTCGGTAACCCGGAGGTCGATATTGGCGCCATAGGATTCTGTACCCCCATTACCCGGAGCTATAAACAATTGAGCACAAACCGGGCTCTGACTTATTTTCCAGGCAAAGGCAGATTCACGACCACCACTACCGAGTATCAATACGTTATAAGGCATATTTTGCTGTTTTTTTCTTTCCGGAAATTACCCGGGGAATGTAAAATTATCTATATTCAGGCCGCAAAAATATCCAACAACCGCATTCTTTCAGAAAAAAATCTGTTTATGTCCCAAACTACTGCCACTAATCAGGCAAAACATCCAAAAGGATTGTATGTGTTGTTCTTCACGGAAATGTGGGAACGATTTGGTTATTACCTGATGCTCGGTATTTTTTCATTGTACATGCTCGACTCGGTGGACAATGGAGGAATGGGTTTCGCGCCTCAAAAGAAATCGGATATCTATGGTACTTATATTGGATTAGTTTATTTGACACCGTTTATCGGTGGCTTGCTGGCCGACCGGATTTTGGGTTATCGGAAGGCTATATTTATTGGTGGCTTGCTCATGGCCGCGGGGTATTTGGGATTGGCGATGCCCGGAGAAGGAACCTTTTATTTGTCCTTATTGCTAATTATTCTCGGAAATGGCTTCTTTAAGCCTAATATCTCCACCTTGGTAGGTAATTTATATAATGATGAGCGTTACCGTGCCAACAAGGATGCCGGATATAATATATTCTACATGGGTATCAATATCGGGGCATTCGTTTGCAATTTTGTGGCTGCCTATATGCGTATTAATTATGGCTGGGGCTGGGCTTTTGGTGCCGCTGGTGTGGGTATGTTAATCGGTGTGGTGATTTTACTGGCGGGTACTAAACATATCAAATCGGCCGATGTCATGAAGCCTGCACAAAAGGAGGATCTTTCGTTGGCGAAGATATTTGCTTATGTGTTATTGCCGGTTTTTGTATTCGGTACAGTGGGGTATTTTATCAATGGTGTGACAGGACCGGGTAATCCTCAGGGGAATATTTTTGGTACTGATTCCAATGACGCTTTTTTGTTCGGTTGTATTCCGGTAGTGATCTTTTACATATCGCTTTGGGTCAGAAGTGCCAAGGAGGATAAGAATGCCATTGGAGCATTGTTATCGGTATTCTTTTGTGTGATTGTATTCTGGGCGGTATTCCATCAAAACGGTGATGCGCTCACGGTTTGGGCTCATGATTATACTGATCGGGAAATGCCGGCTGCTGTTGCGACTGTAGCGGAGAAAATGAACCTGGCGGAAAAGGTTACCTATGTGCCGGACGCAACTGAGGGGACATATTTTGAGAATTTACAGGAGGAGAAGCGACCTGCTGCGGGAGAATCGCTCTTGCTTTTTTCAACAGAATTATATCAATCTGTAAATCCGTTCTGGGTGGTATTGCTGACTCCGATTATAGTGGGCGTGTTTGGCTGGTTGCGGACCAGGAGAAAGGAGCCTTCGACGCCGGCTAAGATTGCCTTAGGATTATTTATTACCGGCTTGTCGACCATAGTAATGGTAGGCGCTGTTTCTGCGGCTCAGGGTGGGGATGCAAAAGCCTCTAGCTGGTGGTTAATAATGTCTTACGGAGTGATCACCGTAGGTGAATTATGTTTGTCGCCAATGGGGCTATCATTGGTTTCCAAACTGAGTCCTCCTCGACTTACCGCTTTGATGATGGGAGGGTGGTTTTTATCGACTTCGGTTGGTAATAAGTTGTCAGGCGTGCTTTCCGGTTTGTGGGAGAGTTTTGACAATAAGGCTAATTTCTTCTGGATGAATTTCGGTCTTTGCTTGTTAGCTACGCTGATGTTGTTGGCGTTGTTACGCTGGTTACGTCGGGTGATGCAGGAGAAACAAATTTACTAGATAGTTCATGGGTTGTGTGAAACACCGTATAGCGCCACGATTTTATTGGGCATTACACGGTGTTTCTCTTTTCCCATATTAACTGGATCTCCATAGCCTCTCACGTTCACTCGTACTCGCGCAGCGCTCTCTTTCTCTTTCTCTTTTCTCAACCACTCTTTCTGTTTCTCGCGCTAGCTCTTCTCTTTCTCGCGCAGGACCCTCTTTCTCTTTCTGTTTCTCTTTCT